>NZ_JBEPBI010000120.1:0-23966 GCF_040299045.1 Streptomyces sp. NPDC001027 | reverse complement strand
GTCGGACGTCGTCAGGGTCACGCCGATCGTGCCGCTCGCGGCCTGCGCGGGCGCCGCGGCCAGGGCCGCCACACCGCCCGTGACGGCCAACGTCAACACCGTGACCTGCGCACCTGCTCTGCGGAGTCTGTGTCTGAGGAGCATGGAAGCAGTCCCTCTTCCCGCCTTGGCCCCAGCGGCCTCCGTGCAGGAGCCGGACATTTGTCAGGGCCGTTGATTAATTGGCCCACACTATTGAGACCCGGAGTGGCCGAAGTCAAGACCTGCGACGCAGATGATGACCATCGAGGCGAAGCCGCTCACGCGACCGACGCGACGGCCTCCAGCGCCGAACGGCACCGGTCACGGCGTTCCCTCACCTTGCGCCACCTGCACCGCTCCGGCGCGCCCCACCCCACGTTCACCTTCGCCGCCGGAACGGATGCGGCCCGCGGAAGTCCGGCGGCGGCTCCGGAACCCGGTCGACCGCCACCCCTTCCCGACGCCAGAGCGGCCACATCCGGCCAGCCGGACCTCGTTCGAGGGCAACCACGGAAGGAGGCAGAGCACACCGCCCGTCACATGATTGTTATGGCCGTTAACAAATTCTCCTGTTGCACCCCTGGCGCGAAGCCGTGAAAACGTCGTAAGTTCCCGCTCACAACATTCAGCCAGGGCGGATCATCCGAAGCCCGGCTTTCCTGCCGAGGGCACACCTCTCGCCTCTCGGCCCCTCTCGTCCCCTCCTCAGCACCCTCGTGCGTCCGGTCGCCCGGCCGTATCCAAGAAAGGACCCTGCACATGCGCAAGGGACTCCTCCTCACCGCTGCCTCGGTGGCACTGGTCGGCTCGCTCACCGCCTGCGGTGGCGCCTCCTCGTCCAGCGCCGACGGCTCCGGCTCTGACTCCGGCGGCAAGAAGCCGAAGATCGGCGTGATCCTTCCGGACAGCAAGTCGTCGGCCCGCTGGGAGACCGCTGACCGCAAGTACCTCTCCGAGGCGTTCAAGGCGGCGGGTGTCGACTACGACATCCAGAACGCGCAAGGGGACAAGCAGCAGTTCCAGACCATCGCCGACCAGATGATCACCAACGGCGTCAACGTCCTGGTGATCGTGAACCTGGACAGCGGCACCGGCAAGGCCGTCCTGGACAAGGCCAAGGCGCAGGGCGTCGCCACGATCGACTACGACCGGCTCACCCTGGGCGGCTCCGCCCAGTACTACGTCAGCTTCGACAACTCCGCGGTCGGCAAGCTGCAGGGCGAGGGACTCAGCAAGTGCCTGAGCGACATGAAGGCCACGAAGCCGGTCATCGCCACTCTCAACGGCTCACCGACCGACAACAACGCGGCCCTGTTCGCCAAGGGCTACAACGGCGTCCTCGACCCGAAGTACAAGTCCGGCGACTACGTCAAGGGGCCGGACCAGTCGGTCCCGGACTGGGACAACGCCCAGGCCGGAACCATATTCGAGCAGATGCTCACCAGTCAGCCCAAGATCGCAGGTGTGCTCGCCGCCAACGACGGCCTCGGTAACGCGGCGATCGCGGTACTGCGCAAGCAGAACCGCAATGGCCAGGTCCCGGTCACCGGTCAGGACGCCACCGTGCAGGGCCTCCAGAACATTCTCGCCGGCGACCAGTGCATGACCGTGTACAAGGCGGTCAAGAAGGAGGCCGACGCCACCGCGGAGCTCGCCGTCTCCCTCGCGAAGGGCCAGAAGGGGCAGACGAACGCCACCGTCCACGACCCCGAGGGCGACCGTGACGTGCCCTCCGTGCTGGAGACCCCGGTGGCCGTCTTCAAGGACAACGTCAAGGACGTCGTGGCCGACGGCTTCGTCAGCAAGGACGAGCTGTGCACGGGCACTTACGCCGCCCTGTGCACCAAGGCCGGCATCAAGTAGCCCCCAGAGCCCGGCCGGTTCGACGCGGTCCCCCGCTCGGCCGGCCGGCCGCGGCCCCCTGGCGCTCCCACCGCCCCGGGCCCGCGACCTCACGACGTAAGGAGCCGTCTTCCATGACAGCGACCCCCATCCTTCGACTCCGCGGAATCGACAAGAGTTTCGGCCCCGTGCAGGTGCTGCACGACGTGTCCTTCGACATCCACCCGGGCGAGGTGACCGCCCTCGTGGGCGACAACGGCGCGGGCAAGTCCACCCTGGTCAAGTGTGTCGGCGGGATTCATCCGATAGACGCGGGTGAGTACTGGTTCGAGGACGCACGGGTACAGGTGCACAGTCCGCGAGACGCGGGGGCCCTGGGCGTCGAGATCGTCTACCAGGACCTCGCGCTCTGCGACAACCTCGACATCGTGCAGAACATGTTCCTCGGCCGCGAAAAACGTCGGGGCCTCGTGCTGGACGACGCGACGATGGAGGAGATGGCCGCAAAAACCCTCAAGGAACTGTCGGTTCGCACGGTCAAGTCCATCCGCCAGCAGGTCTCCAGCCTCTCCGGCGGCCAGCGGCAAACCGTGGCCATCGCCAAGGCCGTGCTGTGGAACAGCAAGGTCGTCGTTCTCGACGAACCGACCGCAGCACTCGGTGTCGCCCAGACCGCGCAGGTTCTCGAACTGGTCCGACGGCTAGCCGACAACGGTCTCGCCGTGGTCCTGATCTCGCACAACATGAACGACGTGTTCGCGGTGTCCGACCGGATCGCCGCCCTCTACCTGGGCCGGATGGCAGCCCAGGTCAGGACGTCCGACGTGACGCACTCCCAGGTCGTCGAACTCATCACCTCAGGACGCAGCGGGGACCTCGGCCTCGCCCACAACAACGGAGCCGCCGCATGAACGCCGCCGTCGCCCCCGAGAAGCCGGAGAGTCCGCGGACACCGGGCAGCACCGACGCGTCGACGAAGGAGGCAAAAGCGAGTGCCGTGAGCCTGCGCTCCGTGGCCGTCACCTACACGGAGCGGGTCCGCGGCGGCGACCTGGGGGCACTCCCCGCCGTCCTCGGTCTCATCGTCCTCTGCGTGTTCTTCGCCGCCCTGCGCCCGGTCTTCCTGTCCGAGCTGAACTTCGCCAACCTGCTCACCCAGGGCGCCGGAAGCATCACCATCGCCATGGGCCTGGTCTTCGTCCTCCTCCTCGGCGAGATCGACCTGTCCGCCGGGTACGCCAGCGGCGTCTGCGCCGCCGTCCTGGCCATCCTGCTCACCGACCACGGGTGGCCCTGGTACGGCGCCGCCGGCGCGGCGATCCTCACGGGCACGGTCATCGGCCTGCTGCTCGGCGTCCTGGTGGCGAAGATCGGCATTCCGTCCTTCGTGGTCACCCTTGCCGCGTTCCTGGGCTTCCAGGGCGTCGTGCTGATCCTCCTCAAGGAGGGCACCAACATCTCCATCCAGGACCAGACCATCCTGGCGATCGCGAACAACAACCTGTCCCCCGCGATCGGTTGGGCCCTCCTCGCGTTCTGCGTCGCGGCTTACGCGGCCATCCAGATCCGGCAGAACCACAACCGAGGTCGACGCGGACTCACCATCGCTCCGCCCGCTCTGCTGGCGGTCCGGATCGGCGGCCTGGCGGTGCTCGGCGCACTCGCCGTCCACACGCTCAACCAGGAGCGCAGCCGCAACGTCATCGTCGACTCCCTCAAGGGTGTGCCGATCGTGGTGCCGGTCATCGCCGTCCTGCTCGTCGCCGGCACGTTCCTGCTCCAGCGCACGTCCTTCGGCCTGCACATCTACGCGGTGGGCGGCAACGCCGAGGCGGCACGCCGTGCCGGCATCAACGTGGCCGCCATCCGCATCTCCGCGTTCGTCATCTGCTCGTCCCTGGCCGCCGTCGGCGGCGTCATCGCCGCGTCCCGAGGCAACTCGGTCGACCCCAACACCGGCGGCAGCAACGTGCTGCTGCTGGCGGTCGGCGCAGCAGTGATCGGCGGAACCAGCCTCTTCGGCGGGCGGGGCAGAGTGGTGGACGCCGTGCTCGGCGGCATGGTCGTCGCGGTCATCCAGAACGGCATGGGTCTCATGGGCTACAGCTCAGGCGTCAAGTACGCTGTCACGGGTTCGGTCCTGCTCCTGGCCGCCGGCGTGGACGCCCTCTCCCGTCGCCGGGCCGTACAACGATGAGGTCTTCACCAGCATGAAAGCCGGTCCCTCGCAGGACGAGATCCGTCGGCACAACCTCGGCACCCTGCTCCGCCATGTGCACATCGGCGGCTCCGTGTCGCGGGCGGTTCTGGCCGACCGTATGGGCCTCAACCGCAGCACCATCCTCGGCCTCGTCAGCGAGTTGGCCTCGGTCGATCTGGTCCGTGAGGAACTGCCCCGGGACACAGGAAAGGCGGGCCGCCCCTCCCTGGTGGTCCGGCCCGAGTCCGACCGGGTGTACGTCCTCGCCTTCGACGTGGGTGTGGACCGGCTGACCGCGGCACGCATCGGCCTCGGCGGCGTCTTCCTCGACCGGAAGGAGACCCGCACGCATTCCGACCGCCGCGGCGCCCGTGAGATGGCCGAGGTCCTCGCCGGTCTCGCCCGGCACATGGTGGACACGGCGCCGGAGGCGACCGTCTGCGTCGGCGTCGGCGCCGCCGTCCGTGGGCTGGTGCGCCAACCCGACGGCCTGGTCCGGGCCGCCCCCTACATCGACTGGCATGACGAGGACTTCGGGGCGGATCTCTCCCGTCGGCTGAGCCTCGGCCTTCCCGTCTCGGTCGGAAACGAGGCCAGCCTCGGCGCCCTCGCCGAACACCTGCGCGGTTCCGGTGCCGACTGTCAGGACATCGTGTACCTGCACGGAGACATCGGCATCGGCGGCGGCGTCATCACCGGAGGCCAACTCCTGCTCGGTGACAGCGGATACGGTGCGGAGGTCGGTCACATGGTCGTCAACCCGAGGGGCGGCAGACGCTGCGGATGCGGCGCGCACGGCTGCCTCGAAGCCGAGGCCGGCGAGCGCGCCCTGCTCCAAGCCGCGCAGCGCGACCCGTCGACCGCCGGCCGCGAAGCCGTACGCGCCGTCGTAGAAGCGGCCGACCGGGGCGATGTCACCGCCCGTGCCGCCCTGCAGGACATAGGCGACTGGCTCGGCATCGGCGTCGCCACCCTGGTCAACATCCTCAACCCGCGCACCGTGATCTTCGGCGGAACGCTCCGCGAGGTCTTCCTCGCCTCGGCCGCGCAGATCCGCAGCCGCGTCAACAGTCATGCTCTGGCAGCCTGCCGCCAGGACCTGCGGCTCCGCGTCGGCGAACTCGGCGACGACGCCGTTCTCATCGGCGCCGCAGAACTCGCCTTCTCCGCCATCCTCGCGAACCCGATGGAGACCCTGGCCCGAGCCGACACGTAGTCGGCTTGGCATTCGGGCTGCGCAACGAATTCGGCATCTACGGAACCGACGGCGGCCGCGTGAACATCGCCGGCCTGCCCGCAGGGCGCGTGGGCGAACTGGCCGCCGCCGTCAGCGCCGTGGCTCTGAAGACCGTCCTGCAGCAGAAGGCGAAGCCGACCGCGAAAGGACGAGACAGCAAGCGGACATGTGAAGGTGCATCCGCCCGTCGACGTCCCGGACGAGGTGTACGAGAGGCTCGTGCGCGACGATGCCACCACCGCCTTCCACCCCGGGGGCACGGCGAAGATGGGCGACTCGTCGGACCCCTTCGCAGTGACCGACCCGCAGCTGCGGGTGCGCGGGGTGCAAGGGCTGCGGATCGCGGACGCCTCGGTGTTCCCCACGATCATCCGCGGACACACCATGGCCCCGACGGTGTTCGTGGCCGAACGCGCGGCGGAGCTCCTGCGCACGGCGCGGTGAGCCCGGACTGACGGGGTGATCACGGGACTCGCCACGCTGGTCGGCTTCGACTCGGCGGCCAACCTGGCCGAGGAGGCCAAGGACCCGCACCGCACCGTGCCGCGCGCGATCGTGGGCTCGGTGGTGGCGGCCGCCGGGGGCAGGAGCGTTGTTCTTCCTCGTCATGCTGACGCTGGACCGTGAAGCCCTGGAGACCGAGCCCGAAGAGACGGCAGAGGACCTGCGTCCCTGACACGTAGGGACCAACCGTCTGTGCCGCTCAGGCACCGGCAGGTTGCGGGCCGCGGCGAGGACGTCCGCGTACAGGACGGCGGCCTCGCCGGGGTGAGCTGCGGCCGTGCAGGATCCCCGAGGCCACCCCGTAGACCGGTCCCCCACACATCCAGCGGCGTCTCGTGCGCCGCACCGAGCTCCACCTTCGTCAGCCGCTCCACGATGCCCCGCGCCCACGCCTGTTGATACCGGCCCGGGCGGCTGAGCTCGCCTGCGGGCTTCAGTGCCACACCGTGACCGGTTGCCGGGCAGGCCCAGCAGCGCGTCCGCCGCGGACCGCGAGGCGAGGCGGTCGTACGACACGGCCGGCTGGTGCTCGTCGCCACAGCCAGGCGCCTTTCGGGACCCTGCGTACGACCTCGCCCGGGGCGCAGCGCGTGGCGGGCGCCGCCTTACGACCACACGCTCTCGCACGGGCGCGCGCGTGAGAGGAGGCCATCAAGGCGCTCCCCCGGCTCGTGGCCGAACTGGGCACCACGCCCGAGGTCGCGGAGTGGCTGCGCCAGGAGCATCGCGACCGGCGCCGAGTCCACCGTGCCTGTTAGCTGCAGGCCTGTAGCTCGGGCGACGCACCCCTCTGCGGTCTGCCGGAACCATCACCCGTTAGGGCGACTCAGGGTGGCTGCGAGGAGCCGGGGATGAGGGACTGAAGAGGTCCCCCCTCCCTCCTCCCCTGTCCTTTCCCTGCCATGAAAGACCGAGGTGAATCCTGGTGACCCCCGACTCCAGCTCCCCCGTCAACGGCGACTACTACGACGTGAAGAACCTCACGGCCGTCACGACGTACCGGACCGACGGCCCCGAGACCCTCCACGGCATCTCCCTGCGATGGACCACCGGAGGCAACTCCGGCGGCGACACCATGCCGCCCGACTGGGACGACGGCAAAGCCCCGTACCCGCACGAGTACGAGGTGTGGCTCAACGGCCACCCCGCCCAGACCCTCCATCTGGACTGGCCCACCTGGTGGGGCGGCTGGAAGCTCGCCGCCAACCACTGGGTCACCCTGGGAACCGATCCAGGCGACACCTACCGCGTCAAGGTCCGGTCCCGACGCGCCGACGGCAGCTGGAGCCCGTTCTCCGAGGAGTGCACCGTCCCCGGCCAGACCGACGATCCGTACCAGCCGATCCCCGTCGCGGTGCCCGACGACCGCACCGGGGACCTCGCGCAGCCCAGGCACGGCAACATGGCCGACCCGCCGGGCCGGTCCGTACTCGCCCTCAAGCCCGCGGAGAACGGCCGAAGCCACGCCTGCACGAGCGCCTTCTGCGACCAGGTCCGTGCGGCCTGCGCCCCGGACGTGTGGTGGGCGGAAGTCGTCCCCGGCAAGGAACGGATGTGCGCCGACTACCCGTGGAACCGGCACGGCCACTACCTGGAGTACCGGAAGTTCAGCTCCGGCGGCGACGACGGCAAGGTCGCTTCCGCGGGCAACCCCCGCTTCGCCGGCCTGGACCTCGTGGGTGACTGGCCGACCACCGCCCTCGACGCGGGCGCCAAGGACCTCACCTTCTCCTACGAGCACACCGCCAGCCACACCGGACCGACGTGGACGTACCAGTTCTTCGTCACCAAGGACGGCTGGAACGCTTCGACCCCGCTGTCCTGGGCTGACCTGGAGCCGACCCCGTTCATGGTGGTCGTCCACGGCCGCGACCCCGAACAGGCATGGACCACGGAAGCACTGGCCGGACGCAAGACGGGTCGGCACGCGATCGTGAACATCTGGGGCGGGCACGGCGGCGTCTGCACCACCGGCAACCCGGAGAGGTGCTGCGACCACGTCGACCAGGAGCAGCAGATGACCGGCGAGTTCTTCGTGTCCGTTTCGGACGTCGTCTTCGAGTGACCTGAGGAAGGCCGTGCTCTGCCCGGTTCCGGCACCTGCATACCGTGACGAGCGGGAACCGGCGGCCCGAAACCCGGGTTCGATCATGCTCACCTGTCCGCCCCGGCGCCACGCCGGGGC
The DNA here is from genome assembly GCF_040299045.1 of Streptomyces sp. NPDC001027. Taxonomy (NCBI): domain Bacteria; kingdom Bacillati; phylum Actinomycetota; class Actinomycetes; order Kitasatosporales; family Streptomycetaceae; genus Streptomyces; species Streptomyces sp. NPDC001027. The sequence goes on along the minus strand of NZ_JBEPBI010000120.1, from coordinate 15,977 downwards.
GGACTGCACGCTGTGACACTCACCCCCTGAGGCCTCAGCCCGCAACACGGGTGGGCTTTGGCGGATGGCAGGCTCCTGCGCCGCCTCCTTCAGGTCCAGCATCACCGGACGGCGGTCCTCGCCCACCCCGACCGGCACCTCGCCCGACCCCTCACCCGCGACGGCCGACCCCTGATCAGCGAAGACATCCGGCAGGTCATCACCGCCCACTCGCACGGCCTGCCCCTGTGCCTCGATCTGTCCGTCGCCCGCTTCCTGGAACTGCGCCGAAGCGGCACCGCACCCTGCGCTCGATTCCTGCGACCGGATCGTCGGCCTCGCCCTCGGCCAGATCGCCGCGGACGCCTCCAGGGGCGAGAAGGCACGTATCCAGGCCAGGCGGCGTCGGCACGTCGCACGCACCCACGCCTGGCAGAACGCCCTCCACCGGCTCGCCCGCTGCTACGAACGGCACGCCACCGTCGGCGATGCGTTCTTCGACCCCTCAGACACGAGCATCACCATGCGCAGCCTGATCCGGCGGGCATGGACGACTCACCGCTGGGACGAACGCCCGACCCGCCGACCATGACCCGACCCCCATGAACCGACCCCACCCCTGTCCGCGCCACCTCTGAGTAGAAATACCCATGGCCCGGCGTGGTTTCTCGCCTTCATCATGATCGGAACCGGGATCCGGCGTCCCGGCTCTCTCGCACTAACCGCGTCCCGACGCCTGTCGCGCCCACCACTCTCTGGCCCACACGGACACCTTCGGGCTGCCCATCTCGCCCTCCGGGACGTGGCTCCGGCGCCCTTCCACAGCCGTCGGACCGAAGGCCTGTGCCTCGCCTCGAAAGGAAGAGCATGCGAAGAAAGAACACGGCCGGTGCGGCGTCGGCCGCTGCCCCGGCCACGACCGCGCCGCGACCGAACCCAGCGGCTCCAGCCGGCTCCCGCCCGCGCCGCACGGACGCCGGGCTACGACGACGGGCGTCGGTCGGCGCCGTCGCCGCGCTGACCCTCGCCCTGGCGGCCGGCGCCATGACCACGGCGGCCCCGGCTCAGGCGGAGATCACCAGCGGTCTGCTGCTGCGCTACAAGCTGGACGAGACCTCAGGCACGGTCGCGCACGACTCCTCCGGCAACAACCATGACGGCACGGTCAACGGCGCCGTCGACTGGGACGGCGAGGGGATGGCCTTCAACGGCTCCAACACCTATGTCAAGGTGCCGAACAACATCATGGCCGGGCTCAGCGCCATCACCGTCGACTTCGACGTGTGGATCGACCCGGCCATGGCCAAGCCGTACTTCCTGTACGGGTTCGGCAACACGGGCGGCGACGGCAAGGGGAACGGCTACCTGTTCTCCACGGGGAACGCGTTCCGCACAGCCATCACGACGGCCGACTGGCACACCGAGCAGAACACCCGGCCCACGGACACCTCGTACCAGCTGGCGCGCGGCATGTGGAAGCACGTGACGTACACCCAGGCCGGCAACACCGGCATCCTTTACGAGAACGGCGTGGAGAAGGCCCGCAGCACCAACGTCAGCATCGCCCCCGGGGCGGTCGGCGGCGGGACGACGACCGCGGACTACATCGGCCGTTCGCTGTATGCCAACGACCTGTACTTCAAGGGCCGCATGCGGGACTTCCGCGTCTACAACCGGGCTCTGTCCGCCTCCGAGACACGGGCCGTCGCCACCGGGACCGAGGGGCAGTGGGAGCAGCTCCAGGCCCTGGCCTCCTACAACGGCGCGCTCGCCGCCTTCGACGACCCGAACGTCGGGCCCGTCGTCATCTTCCCGTCCGACTACACCGGTGACATCGACGACCTCCAGGCCCCGCCGGAGTGGACGGACGAGTTCGGGCAGGCGCCCGACAGCTGGCCCCAGCCGACCACAGCGAAGAGCCCGCTCTTCACCGTAGCCCAGATCACCGACATCCAGAACGCGGTCAACGCACAGGTGCAGCCGCCCGGTGACGACACCGCATACCAGCTGAACGTGTTCTACGACGGCGAGCGCGACCGCGTGGTGGCGCAGACGAACGCCCCGACCTCGGTCACCGACCCGCTGGCCACCCAGTACGCGGGCAAGCTCGTGATCGAGGCGTACACGCTCGACAGCCCGCCCCCGGCCCGATGCGCTGCGGCGGAGCGGACGGTCGGCACCGTACTGAGCACGGCGGCCGGACCGGCCGACGACGTCGCCGACCCCGCGACGAAGCTTCAGTGGCAGCAGGTGCAGGCCCTCGCCGACTACAACTGCGCGCTCGCCGCGTTCAACGACCCGAACATCGGGCCCGTCATCGTCTTCCCGTCCGACTACACCGGTGACACCGACGACCTGGCCAAGCCGCCGGGCTGGACCTCCGAGTACGGCGAGGTCCCGGCCGACTGGCCGACGCCCACCACGGCCAAGAGCCCCCACTTCACGCTCGCCCAGATCACCGAAGTCCAGGACGCGGCCCTGCGACAGGTGACCGCGGACGGCGACACCACCGCCTACCGGGTGGCCGTCCGCTACGACGGGATGAGCGACCGGGTGGTGGTGGAGACCGACGCCCCGTCCTCGGTCACCGACCCGCTGCTCGCCGCCTACCCGGATCAGGTCAAGATCACGGCGGTCACCGACCCCACACCGGCCGACCCCGACGGCAGCAGCGCCGACCTCACATGACCGGGCCCCCCTACGCACTTCCCGCGCCGGCAGCGGTGCGGACCGGAAAGGACGACAGATGAGGATTCCCCTCCCCAGGGCGTCCCGCGAGAGACGGGACCGCCGCCGCGGTCGCCGTACGCGGATGAGACGTCTCGTGCCGGTGCTCGCACTGGCCATGCTGGCGGGCTTGTTCACCTCCCTCGGGATGCCGCAGCACGCCGAAGCGGCCGTGGAGGACCACGTCAACGCCACCTACAACATGCAGGGCGGCGGCAACAAGTGGACGACGGACATCCCGCAGATCATCAACCGCGGCTCGAACGTGATCGCGCTTCAGGAGGTCGGCGCCCGGCCGCCCGGAGAGCTGATGTGGACCTCGGACTACTTGGGCGGCGCCCAGAACTGGCACGGCTGGCGCGTCCAGGGGTTCCGGTGGCGGCCCCTGGGCCAGAACCGCGACTGGTACATCTTCTACATCCGCACGGACTTCAGCGGTGCGGTGGGCGCCTTCGGCGGCCGGGTCAACATCGCCATCCTCAGCCGCGACTACCCGAGCCAAATGCACGTCGTCCGGCCCGCTTTCTGGGACAACCGCGGGCTGCCGACCTCCCGGCCGGCCCTCGGCATCACCCTGGGCAACACGCTCTACTTCAGCGTGCACGCGCTGTCGAACGGCGGCAACGACGGTGCCCGGATGGTCGAGAACATCGCAGCGACAGCGGGAGCGCGCATCTGGGCGGCGATGGGGGACTGGAACCGCGCGCCGGACAACCTCGCGATCCGGCGCGGCTGGCACAGGTACACGGTGGGCGGCCCCACCCACCAGGCAGGCGGTGAACTGGACTACATGGTGTCCAACGAGCGGATCGTCGCCTACCGGGGCTGGACCCGTGGCTACGGCTCCGACCACTTCTCCGTGGAGTTCCGCCGCCTCGCGGCGAACGCGGAGGTCGAACTGCTCAACACCCACGACGGTTTCCGCCACTTGACCTTCCAGAACTACATCACCGGCACCAATCTGATGTCCGGCCCGACGAATCCCGACACCTACAGCGGCATGGAGTTCCGTCCCGCGGGCAACAACACGTACACGATCGTCGAGGGCTCCACAGGCAAGTGCTGGCGCGACTACGCCGGCGGGATCGTCCTGTACCCCTGCAACGGCAATTCGGACCAGCGCTTCGACATGAGGTACTGGGACGACACCGGCCAGCTCGAGATCAAGCCGGTGAACCGGAGCACGTGCGTCGGAGACGACCCCATCTACGGCTGGGGAACCCAGATCTTCACCACCGTGAGCTGCAACAAGGGCGAGGCCCGGCTCAACTTCCGCTTCGACGAGGACCCGGGAGGCAACCCGGCCGTGGTGTTCTAGACGCACGCCGTGTGGATAAGCGGCGGATCGAGCGCGTCGAGTCGCCGCGCACAGGAGGACGGGGCTCCTGCCGGAACAGTGTCGACCAGGATCACTGTTCGGCGGGAGCCCCGTCGGGCGCCCTCTTGATCTTCCTCATGCCGGCTTCCGGACCGCCGGCGTCTGATGGCCGCTGCCCTGGCCACCCGTTCCTGGCGGGCCCGGCGCAGGGCGGCGGCCTCGGTCGCGGCGGCCTGGCGGCGCTGCACGCGCGCCTGATCGATCGGGGCCGGCGCATCGTCCGCGACGACGTCGGTCTCAGTCAACGCACGGCGGGACAGCTCCCGCATCGCCGCGGTCCGCCGCTTCACCGCCTCCGCGATGCGCGGGTCCACCTGCGACAGCGGCGCCGCCCTCCTGGTGCGCGGCGAGAGCGCGGCGGTAGCCCGCCTCCGTCCGAAGCGTCTCCCGGGCACGCAGCGGGCCGGCGGGTACGGCGGCGGGCTCCAGATCGACGCCGTCCGTCGCGCCGCACCGTGCGAGCCAACCGCGGCTTCTTCTTGGCCTCGCGGCCGTTGCCGTCCTTCCGGGCCGCCTCCGGCGCGGCCCGGAGCGCGACCCGGGCCAGGTCGCCCCGGACGTCTCACCCCCGCTCATGCCTGCCCCAGCCGAGTGGCCGGTAGCCCACGCAGGTCAGCCAGAAGTCGCACGGGCGGCATACCCGCCGGCGCCATCCGCTCGCCTACGCCTGCGATCTCCGCCGGACGCCGGCCGTCCCCGTTCTGGGGCGCCTGCGGCAGCGGTGCAGGGCGGGCAGCGCCACCGTCGTCCGCGACGGCGTCACGGGGAAAGGGGTGCCCTTCCGCATCGACCAGCGGTGGTACCACTGGTACCGTTGGTGCCATGTCGGATCCCAAGGCGATGAATCTGCGTTTCCCCGACCCTGCGCAACGGGCAGCCATCGCGGCGGCCGCCAAGCAGGCGGGGGTGAGCATGCAGGAGTACATCCTCTCGGCAGCCTACGAACGGGCGACCGCGGTGGAGCAGCGGTTCCTGGAGGGCTTCAAGGCGTCCATGGCCCGCAGCGGCGCGGCCTTCGCGGCCGAGCCCGGCAATATCGACCCGAGCGCGGAGCAGCGGGCGAGCGAGCGGGAGGCGCTGCGGGAGCTTCAGCAGCGGGAGCAGGGCCACGCCGCGTGAGCGAGTACGAACTCCACCCGCTCGACGTGACGTTCCTGCTGCACGCCGCCGAGCTGCTCGACGGCGATCCCCAGGTCGACGATCTGGGGCCGCTGTATGCGGCGGTCGCCCGGGTCAACGCCCGGGCGATGGAGCGGGACATCTACGGTTCGCCGTATCTGAAGGCCGCCTCTCTGCTGCAGACCCTGGCGAAGCTGCCGTGCCTGGAACACTCCAACGAGGCCTTCGCCTGGCACGCGGCCGAGGCCTACCTGCTCCTCAACGAGCGCGCCTTGGACTATCCGCCCAAGGAAGCTGTCGCATTGGTACGCGACGCCGCCACCGGGGCGCTCGGCGTCGCCCGGATCGCCCGGCAACTGCGCGACTGGACCACCGCCTGACCCGGTGCGGGACCCCGGGCGACGCCCCGGCGTTTATCCAGGCAGTCAGCCGGAATGCCGGCCCTCACACGCGGTGGGGTATGGGCGAGGATCGCCGCCTTCGGCGCACACCTCGGCTGTCGACCGCGCGTCGCGGGCCCCGATGCGGGAGGGTCTTGTCCGTTCACAACGGACGGCAACAAGCAAAGGCAAGGAGATCGCCTACTCCTTGCCACTCTCAACCTATAGCGCACGGGGGGCCTTGCGGCAAGGCCCGGGTCGTGACGCAGAATCGTCGGCCGAGGCCAGAACTTAGGGAAATCAGGGATTCGCGAAGTACGTGCCCCCTTGTCGACTGTGGGTTCCGCGGGACGTGAATCCGCCGGTGGGACTCGCGGTGTGGTTGCGGGCACGCGCCGCGGAGGTCCGGGTCTGCGCGCCACCGGACGGCGTGGAGCAGCTGGCCGAACCGCAACCTTGTCGAGTGGGGGGTTCATGATTGATGTGATCGTTGCCGGCGGCGGACCGACCGGCTTGATGCTGGCCGGCGAGTTGCGGCTGCACGGCGTTCACGCGCTCGTGGTGGAGAAGGAGGCGGAGCCGACCAGGATCGTCCGCTCGCTCGGCCTGCACGCGCGCAGCGTCGAGGTGATGGACCAGCGCGGTCTGCTGGAGCGGTTCCTCGCGCTCGGCAAGCAACACCCGGTCGGTGGTTTCTTCGCGGCCATCAACAAGCCGGCGCCGGACCGGTTGGACACCGCACATCCGTACACCCTCGGCATTCCACAGACCACCACCGATCGCCTGCTTGCCGAGCACGCCACCGAACTCGGCGTCGAGATCCGGCGCGGCTGCGAACTCGTCGCGCTGAGCCAGGACGAACACGGGGTGACCGCCGAACTCGCCGACGGCACGCGGCTGCGCTCGCGCTACCTCGTCGGTTGTGACGGCGGCCGCAGCACGGTGCGCAAGCTGCTCGGTGTCGGCTTCCCCGGCGAGCCCTCCAGGGTCGAGACGCTGCTGGGCGAGGTGGAGTTGACCGTGCCGCCGGACACGCTGAACGCCGTGATGGCCGAAGTGCGCAAGACCCACCAGCGGTTCGGCGCCATGCCCCTCGGGGACGGCGTGTACCGCCTCGTCGCGCCCGCCGAAGGGGTGGCCGAGGACCGCACGGTCCCGCCGACTCTGGACGAGCTGAAGCGGCAGGTGCGGAAGCTCGCCGGCACCGACTTCGGCGTGCACTCACCGCGCTGGCTCTCCCGCTTCGGCGACGCCACCCGGCTGGCCGAGCGCTACCGGACCGGCCGGGTGCTGCTGGCCGGCGACGCGGCGCACATCCACCCGCCGACCGGTGGGCAGGGGCTCAACCTCGGCATCCAGGACGCGTTCAACCTCGGCTGGAAGCTGGCCGCCGAAGTCAACGGCTGGGCACCGGAGGGACTGCTGGACAGCTACCACGCCGAACGGCACCCGGTGGCCGCCGACGTGCTGGACAACACCCGCGCGCAGATGGAGCTGATGTCCGTCGAGCCGGGTCCCCGAGCAGTGCGTCGGCTGGTGTCGGAACTGATGGACTTCGGGGAGGTGAACCGGTACCTGACGGAGAAGATCACTGCGATCGGGGTCCGCTACGACTTCGGCGAGGGGCATGAACTGCTCGGCCGACGGTTGCGGGACGTGGGGCTGAAGCGGGGTCGCCTCTATGAGCTGATGCATGGCGGCCGCGGGCTGCTGCTCGATCAGACTGGCCGCCTCTCGGTGGCGGGCTGGGCAGATCGAGTCGACCACGTCGCCGACATCAGCGAGGAACTGGACGCGCCCGCAGTGCTGTTGCGGCCGGACGGCCACGTGGCGTGGGTTGGTGACGATCAGCAGGATCTGCTCGACCGGCTTCCCCGGTGGTTCGGCGCTGCGGTCAGCTGAACGCGCGACTCGGGGCACGAAGGCCCACCTGGCCTGCCCAGACGGAGCGGGTACGCAAAGCTGTCGAGCCCAGGCTGTCCGGCATCTGACACCGACGAGGCCGTCAGTCACAGGAAGTAGGCGCATCACAGCAGTTGTGCGAGAGCCTCTCAACGGCCAGCGTTTCTCGATGAGTTTCGGCAGCGGTCGTCGATCAACCCAGCTCGGGACGTTCACGAGACATGACGGCAGTGTCGCGACCGGGGCCGTCCCGATGTCTCACACCGACTTGTCCGTCCCCGAGTGGCGGTGCTGGCGTCGTGGACCTCCGTAACTAGCCCTGATGCCCGGCGGTACGTGTGGTGAGGTCCTCGTCCGTGATGGGGCGGACCACCCGGCAGGGGGTTCCGACCGCGACGGTCATGGGGGGAATGCTGTGACTGACGACGCTGCCGGCGCCGATGACCGACCCGTATCCGATGCGAACGCCTGGCAGGACCACCGCGTTGCTACCGATCCATACCTTGTCCTCGATCACGATCGGTTCCGAGAACCGTCCGAAGTCAGCGCGTCGTGAGGGATGCACCGGGTGTCCCGTCGTCGTCAGTGTCACGCTGGGCGCGATCATGACTCCGTCGCCTATGCGGATGTCCACGTCGTCGACGAACGTGAGGTTCACGTTCCCGAAGAAGTCGTCGCCGACATGGACGTTGCTGCCGAACCCGGCGTGGAACGGCGGCAGCAGCACAGTGCGTTCACCGACGGAACCGAAGATCGCGACGAGCAGCGATCGCCGCTTCTCCGTTTCGCTCGGTGGTGTGTGGTTGTACTCGAAGATCTGCTCGGTGCGGCGCCGAGGGCCCTGGAAGGCGGCCTCCGACTCGGTGTACACAAGCCCCTTGGCGATCCGGGCCAGGACTTCTTCCTCGTGATCACGTGTCACTGCGGAACGCTCCCTTCGTCCAACACCTCGGGCTCACGCCCGGCGCACCTTGGGTCGACCGCGCATCCAGAGCGTACGTGCACCGCGAAGAGACCATGATCTCGGTCATCGCCTGATGGGACCTCCGGTCGGCGTCGTCGAGGAAGAGCCCGAGCCCACCGATCGCGGCCAGGCGCACGTCCGGGTCGCTGTCGCGGGCGAACCCGGCGAACTCCGCGCTCCGCTCGCGCAGGAAGGCGACGGCCTGCGTGCATCCCGTCGGAGGGTAGTACCCGATCTCGGCGCCGTCGTCCTCGAAGCCCCGCTCCAGGGACTCCCGGCCGATGCTGACCAGCAGGGCGACGACGGCAGCCCGGTCGGGCGTGGCGCCGTCGGCGGCCAGTTCGAACAGGAAGGGCAGGCTGGCCGCCGTGGGCGGATACACACTTCCCTGAGTCGGCTCCGTGCGTGGGCCCTGGTGTGGGTGCTGGAGAGGTCGGTGATCGCCGCGAGCACGGTGGCCGGGACCGATACTTCGAGTTGCTCGCCCTGATCGACAGCGGGCCCGCCTCCGAAGGCCTGGCACCCCGGTCGCGTGGTCCGGCACGGCGCTGCGGGCCGTGCCCCGCAGCGGTGCGAGGGAGTAGGGGGTCTACGTAAATCTGCGGATGTCCGGTGCTGCCCTCAGCGGCACCATGGCGGGCATGACCACGCCGGAAGCGCCGCCCCCGAACCTCAGCTGGGTGACGGCCGACAGGGCCGCCGCTCTCTGGACGGTCAGAAGGAAGTAAGTGCCCCAGGTGGCCTCCGCCCACGGGGTGGGCACGACAGAGCGGAAGAGTTACGGAACTTTCGGCGAGAGCACCTCCACGGTGTACTCCTACGCGCAGGTCCAACGGGTGGCGGCGGCACTCGAGTCCGGCGAGGTGGTCCTCGACCCGTCCTGGCGGGCGGACACCGAAGAGGGAGCCAGGGGCGCCCGGCGCGACTCACTGACCACCTGCGGCTGCGTGGTGCTGATGCTCGCGGTGGTCATCGCCATCGCCCTGCTGACGGCTTGAGCCCGAACGAGGGGCGCGCTCCCCGGCGAGTGCCGGCTTCTTCCGCAGACGACTCTCGTCTCAAGTGACGTCTGTCGGGGCGTCTCGGACGGCGTGTTCCGGTCGCGGCCTCGGCCCCATCGGCGCGCGGACGGTCCCGTGCCCGCTCGCCGATCCTCCAGGTCGCGGTCACGGCCTCTTGGTGGCCCGGTGGGCGAAAGCAGGCGGGAGGTTCGCCCACACCGCCTTCGAGCGCTCCAGCCGGTCGAAGCGGCAGGCGAGTTCGGCGGTGAAGTGACGGGCGGGCGGGGTCCAGGCCGCGTGCAGATAGGCGAAGGTGGTGAACCGGCCGCCGGGCGCGAGGACTTCGGTCACGGCGTCCAGGATGTGCCGGCGCCGGTCCTGCGGCATCACCGTCCACGGAAGCCCGGAGACCACGGCGTCGACCGGTTCGCCGACCACTGCGGCCAGCTCGGCGGCCGTGTCCTGGACCACGGTCAGCCGGGTGTCGCGCCGAGTGGCCGAGAGCCGGGCCGCGAGCACCGGGTTGAGCTCGACCGCGACGAGCCGTGCGTGGGGTGCGAGCCGGGCGAGGATCGCGTCGGTGAACGCCCCGGTTCCCGGGCCGAGTTCGGCGACGAGCCGGGCCTGCTCCAGGCCGATGCCGTCGGTCATCGCGTACGCCAGCCGCCGTGAGCTGGCGGCCACGGCGCCGGTCATGAGGGGCCGTCTGAGGAACTCGGTGGTGATCGACATGCCGGCCATGCTGGAAGAGCTCGGGGTGGCCTCACGTCGTATCCCCGGCCGGTGTCCGTACGACTGCGGGAGGACGCCGTGACGCCCGCCAGGACGATGCCGGGGAGCGGGTCCCGGCCGTAGCGTGAGGCGGTGCAACGGCTGATCGAGACACTCCCCCGTCTGCGGCGCGGACATCCGTGGCTGACGGACCTGCTGCTGATCGTGCTGGTGGCCGTGCCCCCGGTGATCCGTCCGCAGCCGGGCTGGCGGCCCGTCTGGGTGCAGGCGGGCGTGTACATGGCCCTGGTGCTGCCTCTGCTGTGGCGCCGCCGCCGGCCGGTGCTCGTCGCGGTCCTGGTGACGGCCGGGTTCTGGGCGCAGTACCTCGGCCAGGTGTGGGGGCAGGAACCGGGGCGCGGCGCCGTCGCCCTGGCCGCGGTCCTGGCAACGCTCACGGTGCGCGGCCTGCGCGGGGCGGCCGCGGCGACGGTGCTCTGCGCCGCGGGCTGTGTCGTGCTGTGGATTCCGGCCTGGCAGCGGGACTACGGGGGCCCGGGCGCGCGCGGCGCCTGGCTCACCCCGCTCGCGGTGGGCCTGCTGCTGGCCGGGGCGTGGGTGTTCGGTGAGTACGTCCGTGCCCGGCGCGCCTATGTCGCGGAGTTCGAGCGGCGGGTCTCGCTCGCCGAGTCGGAGCGCCTCGCGCTGGCCCGGGTGGCCGTCGTCGAGGAGCGGGCGCGCATCGCCCGCGAGATCCACGACGTCCTCGCGCACAGTGTGAGCGTGATGGTGCTGAACGCGGAGGGCGGCCGGCTGATGCGGCACGCCGACCCCACCGTCGTCGACCGGACCCTCGGCGTCATCAGCGCGACCGGTCGCGACGCCTTGGGCGAACTGCGCCGACTGCTGGACGTGCTGCGCGCCCCCGACACGGAAGGTTCAGCCGACGGCCCCGGACCCGGCCCCGGATCCGGTGGGTGTGTGAACGGAGAGTCCCTCTCGGGCGATCTGCGGCGGCTGGTCGGGCGCCTCAACACCAATGGGACGCGCGCCCGGCTGGACCTGCGAGGAGAGCCGGGCGGCCTTCCGGCGGATCTCACCGTGCACGCGTACCGCATCGTGCAGGAGGCGCTGACCAACGTCGTCAAGCACGCGCCGCCGAACGCCACGATCGACGTACGGGTGGACACCGGCGCCGAGGGGCCCGGTCGGCTGGTCCGCGTCCGGGTGGAGAACTCGGCCGGAGCGGGAGCGGCAACCGTATCGGAGCACCCCGATCGAGAGCTTTCCCGTGGTCACGGGCTCTCCGGCATGCGCGAACGCACCGCCCTGTGCGGCGGGAGCGTCGACGCCGGACCCACACCCGGCGGGGGCTACCGGGTCACCGCCACTCTGGGTCCCATCCTGCCCGAGTCCAGCGCGGCGACCCCATGAGCGGCCCGACCCCGACTCCCGCTCCGGCATCGTCCCGGGTGCTGATCTGCGACGACCAGGAACTGATCCGGATGGGACTGCGCATGGTCGTCGACAGCCAGCCCGACCTCACCGTGGTGGGCGAGGCCGCCGACGGCCATGCGGCGATCGCGGGCGTGGCTGCTCTGGAGCCGGACCTCGTCCTGATGGACGTACGCATGCCCGGTCTGGACGGGCTGGCCGCGACCGAACACCTCTGCGCGCAGGCCCATGGGCCCCGGATCCTCGTCGTCACCACCTTCGATCTGGACGAGTACGCCTACGCGGCCCTGCGGGCCGGTGCGAACGGCTTCCTCGTCAAGGACGCCCCCGCCGAGGAGATCCTGGTGACCGTCCGGGCGGTGCTGCGGGGCGAGGTCATGGTGGCTCCCTCGCTCACCCGGCGCCTGGTCGAACGTTTCGTCCTCGATTCCCCCGCGCCCGTGCCGGCCCAGCGCAGTCGCCTGGCGGCGCTCACCGACCGGGAACGGGAGGTCCTCGTCCTGGTCGCGCGGGGGCTGGCCAACGGCGAGATCGCCGGCCGTCTCTTCGTCGGAGAGACAACCGTCAAGACCCACCTCGGCCGCATCCTGACCAAACTCGGCCTCCGCGACCGCATCCACGCGGTGATCTTCGCCTACGAGAGCGGGCTGATACGGGCCGGGGACTGAACAGCGACGGGCAGAGCGCCAGGCGGCCCGTGTCGCTGTGGTTGCAGAACTACCTTTGGTGGGTCCCGCTTTGGCGGGCGTCGTGTTCCTGCCTTGCGCCGGGGTCCAACAGCCGGCGGATGCGCTGGTACTCGGCGGCCATCTGCGGTGTGGCGAGGAAGTCGTGGAGGTCGGCGGAAACCTCGTGGTCGATGTCCTCGATGGAACGGATGGCGAGTTCGTAGAGCTCGCCGCGCCGGTTCTGCTCCAGGTAGCTCTTCCAGTGCTCCAACGCGCTGATGACGGTGAGGACTCCGGTGTCCAGACCGTCCTCGACCAGGATGCCGTCGTACATCGTTGCAAGAGCGTCGTGCAGCTCGGCGGCGCTGATCGTCAGAACGTTCGCGCACGCGGTCCCCAGTACCGCCCGGGCCTCATCGGTGAGTTCGTCCTCGGCCGCACCGCGCAGCAGCTCCGGCCGCACCAGACGAGTGACCGTCTCCTCGCCGAAGGCACGAACGTCTTCCTCGGAGGCCGCGACGATCATCTGCAGGATATGCGCCTCGAGTTCGCTGTAGTCCACGCCCGCAGCCTAGACGCGGTGTGTCCCAGACCTGTACCGAGGGTCGACGGGATGAGCCCGTCTGAAATGCCCAGCACCGCTTCCACAGGTCGGCGAGTGCTGTCGGCTGCCAGGTGCGGAACACCTCGTCGAGCTGGTGCCATCCGCGTCCCGGCAGGGTCAACGCGCCCAGTGGGGTGCCGAGAGCGGGGCCGAGGAGCTCCAGCAGCCAGGTGTACCCGCCGGGACGGGACAGGTCGAGCCGTCCCGTGGCGATCTCCCGTAGCGCGGGCTCCACCTCGCTTGTCTCCGTGGCCCGCATCAGCTCGTGGGCTCTTGTGAGTTCCCCGATCCTGCCGAGTGTGGTATGGACGAGCGTGGCGTCGTCGGAGCCGACGATCCCAATGAAGGCATCCGCGTCGATCGCGTACGCCGACAGGTACTGCTCTGCCATCTCGCCATCTCTTTCTGGTGGGATCCATCGGGCTCCGCGAGGGAGGGCGGCGAGGGCTGCGGCGCGTCGCGGCAGCAGCGGCTCGGACTACCGGCGGGAGAGGTCGGCCAAAGTGTCGGTGCCCCCACCGCTCATGCGCCCCGGAGAGCCCCTCCCCGGACCACTGCTCGCGACCGGCACTGTAAAAGGCTCCATCGCTCCACGGCATCAGTGGACTACGCAGCAGCCTGCTGAAGGCCTTTGTCCCCGTCATCTCTGGCGGCTGATCTCCGGCACTCCGCCAGTACCGCCGAGCGGGCCCGTCAGCCTCCACGACCCAGAACATCCAGCTGTACACATCAGGGACAGGGAGCAGAGACACCAAATCGCGCCTGTTTCCCAGGCACCTGTTCCGCACACCTGGACACCCGAACTCGCCGATACTGGAGCGCCTCACCGGGCTGGACGCGACCGCGGCCGGCTTCGCCGAGGTCGGCGCGGAAGCGGGCTGGGGCGTGTGCATCGCCCGACTTCATAGCCACGCGCTTACCGGATGAGCTGGCTCTGGTCGCCAGTCAAGGTCCCCCCGCGGCAGACTCGGCGCGCGGCACGCTGGTGGACAGGGCGACACCGGCCGACGGCCTCGCGGCGCTGGAGAACTGACGTGCGGTCAGTGTCGGAGTCCAGCCATCGCACCGTGCTGACCGGCAGCGGTAGGAGTCCTGCCGTCCATGTCAGCCATACCTCGGCTGATCCTGCCGTTCGAAGCCAGCGGTCCCGAGGATCGCCGCGACCACCGGACCGCCCGACCTCAGCACGTCCGCCACGAAACGTCCTCGCCCGACCCCGAGCCTGCGCAGCGCCCGCCCGTGGTCGGCCGCTACGACCACGACCGCGCCGAGGAGCATCACCCGCCAGCCCGCCAGCAGGGGCCGCCGGGCTGCGCGCGGCAGCTCCGCGACGGACGCGCGCAGCCGAGCGCAGTGGAACGGCACGTGCCTCTCCTCGTCTGCCAGGATGCGGCCCGCGACCTCCGACGTCAGCGGATCGTCGGTCCCGTCACGCAGCGCCCGGTAGTAGCGCAGAGCCACCACCTCCGCGACCATCAGGAGCAGCAGCTCCGTCTGCAACCCCGGCACGCGACGCAGTTGAGCGAAGGCCGTGTCGCTCCAGTGTCCGGCCTGCGTCGTCGCCCCGCCCGCCCTGAGCAGCAGAGCGAGGAGCCTCGCGTGGTTCTGCTCCTCGGCGACGAACAGTCTCAGCGCTGCCGCGTACTCCGGATCGCCCGCCGCGTCCGCCTTGGCGAACAGGGCCGAGCTGTCGCCGTCCTCGCCGGCCTGGAATCGCTGGATGCTCGCCCGCACCGCCGGGGGCAGTGAGGCGCCCGCCTCCCAGCGTGGGTCGGGCCGGGCTGCGCGGCGGTCCCGTTCGGTCTCGAAGTGACGGGCCCATTCGGCGAATCCCGATGCGCTCATTCCGCTCTCTTCCCTCCCCCGCCCCGCCTGGACGGGGCGGGGTCTCCTCGGCCGTGGGGACGCGGTGGGGGGGCGGCACAGTTCCCGTCCTGAACCCGCCACCCGAAGCGGCGGGCGGAGATGCCGGTGATCGTCCTGCCTGCTGGCCGACGGCGCGGGAGCACCGGAGCCCCTGCTTCCGCCCGGTGTCCTCCAGCAGGTCTGGCCTGGCACCACGCGGCCCGAGCGGCGCGAAGAGCGCCGAGGGTGGCTGGGTCCCTGAGGGGCTGAACTCACCCGAAGCGCAAACGAGTTCTCCCAGCGCTCCCCAGCACGTCTCGCCTAGCGCGGACGACGGGGCGGACGACGCGCGGCGGTCTCGGCGCCCTCCACCCAGTGGAGGTACCAGCGTGCGAATCCGACCGGCGTCCGGGGTTCGCCGAGTGGGCGGAACTCACCACCGCCCGGGCGGTCGTCCGCCCACATACGGCCACTCTCCGGGCCTGTCAGGACGAGCCAGCCGCAATAGCCACAGCCCTCGTGACTGAGCCTCAACGCACCGCGCGTGACCCAGTCGAGGAGTTCGTCACCCGCGGTCATCCAGGCGCTGTATGCCGCGAAGTACGCCTCCTCTTCGTCGAAGCCGGACAGCAGTGGCTGCCTGTCATCGTGCTCCGCCAGAACCTGCCACCGTTCCCCCTCCGTCAGAAACGGAAGCCGCAGGTAGTCGTGGCGCAGGTGGCGGTCCACGCTGCTCCACAGCCATCCCGCGTCCGTCCGGCGCAGGATGCTGAGCCCGTACCCCGGCCCCGCACCGCCGGCGCTGACCTCGAGCAGGAAGCCCCGGTATTCCGCTGGCAGCGAGACACCCCACTGGGCCTCCGCCTCGGCGACCTCCGGCTCCGACAGCGGATCCGCGAACCGGAAGTGATGACCGGATCCCCCCGCCAGGTCCCAGGCTCCGAAGACCTGCTGTGCCTCATCTACCTGGGCCAGCGCCTCTACCCGCTCGCGGACCCCACTCCACATGGACTTCTCCCCCATGAACCGAACTGTAGGCCAGGGCAACGGCGCTCTCACCCATTTGAAGGTGTTCCCATTGCGCTGCCGTTCCTCGGCGGCCTCGTACCGTCGGCGTTCATCGATGCCTTCGTCGACCGCGGCGGAGAAACCGGGCGTATGCGCGGCAGGGCTGACCGGTACGGAGGCTGACCGATCCGTCATTCGTGAAGTGGGCTTCGTCGGGCGGACTCCGTGAGCCGTTG
>NZ_JBEPBI010000119.1:0-24024 GCF_040299045.1 Streptomyces sp. NPDC001027 | reverse complement strand
TCCGAGTAGTCCTTCATCGCCATCGGCGGTCTTCTCGCTTCCTCCGGATCAAGCAGATCCAGTATCAGCGTGTCCACCACTCAGGGGGAGGCCCCGTGAACTTGCCCGCCGCACTGCACCCGCGGCCAGCCAAGCGGTGTCACCATCCCTGCCACGAAACCTGCCCAGGCAGCTTTCACCTGAGCGTAGGGAGACGGAAGCGGCTCAGGAGGCTGCGATTCAGCAGAAGCCAGACCGCCTCACGAGAGCCGGTGCCTACACGGGTGAGGGGGCTGGCCGGGAGGCGCAGCAGCTCGCGAGCGCACTGCAATCGCTGTTCGCCTCGCTCGAGGTGTCGATGCGGGCGTATGCCGCTCGTGTGCATCTCGACGCCAGTGTGGTCTCCCGGTTCCTCAGCGGCCGCCGTATACCTCCTCGGTCGTTCATCACCGGGTTGGTGCACGCGGCAGAGCAGGGCGGCAGGCCTGTCAGCCGAGACACCTACGAGGAACTGATCCGTCTTCATGAAGCGGCGCAGAGCAGTTCCCCTTATGTCGGAGACCGGCTCAGCGCGCTTCAGGCACGCAACGCTGAGGCGTCTGTCCGCATCCGGGAACTGGAAGCACAGTTGGCCGAGCTGCGCAGCAAATGACCCTTCCGATTGCTTCCTGGCTGTTATGGAGAAACAAAAGAGGGTACCGACCTTGACCCGGAAGGCGACGTCTGCTCGAGGGTCAGGGTGTACGCCGGACAGGTCGAGGAGCAGGACGTCCTTGACCTCGCCCTTGAGGACACCTGCCTGGAGCGAGGCGCCGATGGCGGCGGCCTCGTCCGGGTCCACACCCTCGTTGGCCTCCTTGCCAGCAATGCTCAGGACTTGTGGATCGGTTCTGGGAGGGCACGCGGAGGCCGTACCTTCCCAAATGATCCTTAAGTGGTCTCCGAGTAGGCCCGCGTTGCAGCGCGGGTCGGGAAGGCACACCCCCGTGCTTGGCGTGATCACCGGCGACGGCTCCACCCAGTCCGGCTCCCTGATCGACGAGATCGTCCGCGAGGGCGCCCGCCGGATGCTGGCCGCCGCGCTGGAAGCGGAAGTCAACCAGTACATAGCCGAGTTGGCGGCCGAGACGGACGAGCGGGGTCGGCGCATGGTGGTCCGCAACGGACACCACCGGCCCCGCACAGTCGTCACTGCCGCCGGCCCGGTCCAGGTCAGCGCGCCCCGGGTCAACGACCGGCGGGTGGACGAGTCGACCGGCGGGCGCAAGCGGTTCTCCTCGAAACTCCTGCCGCCGTGGTGCCGCAAGTCCCCGAAGATCTCCGAGGTTCTGCCGCTGCTCTACCTGCACGGACTGTCGTCCGGCGACTTCGTGCCCGCACTGGAACAGTTCCTCGGCTCAGCCGCCGGGCTCTCACCGGCCACGGTCACCCGGCTGACCAAGCAGTGGGCCGATGACCACGCCGCCTTCCCTGGCCCGCTACCTGTCCGACCGCGACTTCGCCTACGTGTGGGCCGACGGCGTGCACCCCAAGGGTGAGGCTCGGGCAGGCCCACTCGTGCGTGCTGGTCCTGCTCGGCGTCCGGTTGGACGGCACCAAGGAGCTGATCGCCATCGCGGAGGGCCTGCGCGAGTCCACCGAGTCGTGGGCCGACCTGTGGCGTGACCCCCGTCGGCGTGGGATGCGCGACCCCGAGCTGGTCGTTGGCGACGGCGCGATGGGAATGCGGAAGGCGCTCGCCGAGGTGTTCCCCGCATCACGGCATCAGCTGCTTGGCCCATAAATCCCGGAACGTCTCGAACGGTCTGCCGAAGTCCGCGCAGCCGGGCGCGACGAAAGCCATGCAAGAGGTCTGCAACGCAGAGGATCGCGCGCGCCGAGAAGATAATCGAGGCGTTCGCGAGAACCTACGGTGCCAAGTGGCCAAAGGCCGTCGCGAAGATCACCGACGACGCGGACGAACTGCTGGCGTTCTACGACTTCCCGGCGGAGCACTGGGTCCACCTGCGCACGACGAATCCCATCGCGTCGACGTTCTCGACGGTCAAGCTCCGGACCAAGGTCACCCGCGGCGCGGGCAGCCCGGCCGCCGCGCTCGCCATGGTGTTCAAGCTCGTCGATTCCGCGCAGACCCGTTGGCGGGCGATCACCGGCGCCCACCTGGTGCCCCTTGTCCGCGCGGGAGCCAAATTCGAGAGCGGCGTGCTGGTCGAACGTGCCACGGTAGCGGCATGAACCCGCCGGCCTTCGAGCAGACCCCTCCCGTCCACGGTCAGGTGATCGTCCTGACGGGGCCACCCGGAGCCGGCAAGAGCACCGTGGCGGCGTTCCTCGCCGATCACCTGGCCCCAAGCGTCCATCTGCACAGCGACGACTTCTGGCGCCACATCAAGCAGGGCTGGATCCCGCCCTACCTGCCCGAAGCTCATCGGCAGAACCAGGTAGTCCTGCAAGTACTGGTCTCGGCGGCGTTCGGCTACGCCGGCGGGGGCTACCACGTGGTGTACGACGGCGTCGTCGGCCCATGGTTCGTCGACCTCTTCCGCGCCGCGGCCAAGGAACAGGCCGTGCCGCTGAGCTACATCATCCTTCGCCCGAACCAGCACACCACGCTTGAACGGGCAACCGGCCGCACCGGCGACGCTCTGACCGAGCCCGAACCGATCCGATCGATGCACGACCAGTTCAGCGATCTGGGCGTCTACGAGACGAACGTCCTGGATTCCAGCAACCTGACCGCTAAGGCGACCGCCGACCGCATCCTGGAAAGCCTCGCGAGAGGCGCCTACCTCCTCGACCCCGATGACAGTGCCACCGGCGCAGACGACCCGATCCACAACCCTTGACAATGGCTCCCTGCTTGCCGCCGGTCAGCTCCTTGACGAGCTCGGCGACGGCGAGCATACGGGTGGAGCCACCGACGAGAACGACGTGGCCGATCTCGGACAGGGCGATCCCGGCGTCCTTGATGACGTTGTGGAACGGCGTCTCACACTACGCGGGCTGTGGGCTTCGACTGCGCACTATCGTGACCCGTGCCTGTAGCGGTCCGATGGATGCCGGCGTGTCGGCCCTGGCAATGGTTGGAGTGAAGTGCCTCGTCATCTCGATCCGGACGTCGCCAAGGCGAAAATGATCGCCAAGGGGATCTGGCCCATATCGGTGTGGCCTCTCAGCAGCCAACCGTGGCTGAGCGTCTGTATGGAGTGCGGCGAGTTCGTTCGGCCGGTCTACCGCAATGTGATGCAGCCCGGTCGTGGCGGTTGTGATCCATGCGGTCGGGCCCGGGCAGCTGCGAGACGAAGGGTTCCGGCGGACGTGGCACTGGCCGAGATGCGCGCCGCTGGTGTGGAGCCGCTGGAGGAGTATCCCGGATCGGATGTGCCGTGGCGCAGCCGCTGCCTCAGCGCGCTGTGCCCGGGCCTGTGGGAAGGCGATCCGGCCGACATCCGGCCGCGTCTGTCAGACGCCCGGCTGAGCAAGGGTTCGGCGTGCAAGTACTGTGCCCGGATCGCTGTCCGGCCTGAGCGCGCGGCGTACGAGATGATCCAGCGTGGCGTCGAGCCCCGCGAGCCCTACCAGAAGGCCGGCAAGCCTTGGCCGTGTACCTGTCTGCGCTGCGGTGCGGACAGTATCACCCCCACCTACGCCAACGTCGTCCTCACCGGGCAGGGAGGGTGCGCTCATTGCGGGGGGAGGATGCGTGTGCCCGAGGACCAGGCCCTCAGTGAGATGCTCGCGGTCGGTGTTCAGCCGCTCGAGCCGTACAAGGGCGTCAATGAACGCTGGCGTAGCAGGTGCCTTGCTCCGGCATGCCCTGGCCCGTCGGACCGCATCGTCTACCCTCGTCTGGCCTGGGTCCGGCGCGGAGCGCAGGCCTGCAAGTGGTGCGCGGGTGTCGTGATCGCCGGCGACGTCGCTGCGGGGATCATGACGGCAGCCGGGTTGCGTCCGCTGGAGCCTTATCCGGGGGTGCGGGAGCGCTGGCGATGCCAGTGCATGAATGCAGCGTGCAACGCCGTTGTCTTTCCGACGCTCGGCAGCGTGAACAGCCGCGGCACGGGCTGCTGTGAGTGTGCCGAGCATGGTTTCAATCGGGGGCAGGCAGCTGAGGTGTATCTGCTGTACCACTCGCGTCTGCAGGCGGCGAAGGTCGGGATCTGCAACCTGGGTACGGGCCGGATCGAGAAGCACCGCAGGCGGGGCTGGCAGGTGCATGCGACGCTTGCCTTCGACGTCGGTCGCGATGCCGAACGGCTGGAGCGAGAGGTCCTCGCGGAGTGGCGGGCGCAGGACTGGAAGCCGGTCCGTGATGGGGACCGAGCGTACGACGGCTGGACCGAGACGACGCCTGTCACCGCCGACATCCCGATCGGGGTCCTCTGGGACGGCATCGTGCAACTGCGGAGCCTGCTGGCTCTGTAGCTCAAGGGTGGCCCACTACCGCGGACCGCTAGCCCGGCTGGGGCCGGCCAGGCGAAGTCTCTGTTTGCTCGCGATGTCCTTGGTGTTGTCGCGATCTTGTCCTGGACGGGGACGATCTTCTTCTGTGCGTCAGCGGCTTTCTTGGCCTCCCGAGTCTGCCGCCGTTCACCTGTACGCGACATCCGCGGTCCGACCCGGCTGGAAGCGGGCCCGTGATGACGTCGCCTGGGCGAGGGCTTTCCGCTGGGTCCGCGGCGCCACCGCCTCTCACCGGATATTCACGCCGCCCCAGGGCGGTTGAAGCGGATCCGCGCGGGCGCCGCAGCGGTGCCCGCAAGGGACATATGCGAACCTGTCGCCGTCACTGGTCGGTCTGTACAGACTGGTGCGTCCTCCTCAAGTGGCTGCGGCGGGGTTCTCGGACTGCGGTTGATCAGTAGAGGAAGCCACCAGTGTGCTCGTTCCCACAGCGAGGCTGTACGAGGGGCTGAGCGGCAGGTGGGCAGATGTTTTGAGGCCGGTGAGGGAAGCACGTAAAGCCTCTACTGCCGGTTGGGGCACGACCAGACGCTGCGCATGCCCGGGGAGCGTGAACGCCTCTCCTGTTGTATTGCGCGTCTTTGCGTTGTTGCCGCGTACGGTGGGGCGTGCCGGTTTGCGAGCCGTCGGGTAGAGCGCGGCGTACAGAGCGTTGAAGGAGATGACGTGGGAGGCTCCCTGCGCCGTCAGGCGGCACACTTCCACGTCAGCGACGTCACGTTGCTCTATCAGGTGTGGTGGCAGCACGTCAGGGTGTTTACCCAGGAGCGTTGTCGGCACCCAGGTGCCGGCGTCGGCGCGTACGGCTGCGTCGACCGTGTAGAGGTCGACCAGGACCTGCCAGAGATCTGAGGGCTGGGCCGTGCGATGGAAGCGCTCCAGGCGTTTCGGGATCAGGGACAGATCTCTTTCGTAGACCTCGTTCCAGCGGTCCACGGCGTACTGGGCATTGGCCTGGCGATCACGGTCGGGGTCATAGTCGGCGATGACACGCTCGCGCAGGGCCCGCACCTGGTTCTGCCTCAGTTCTCCGAGCTCGTAGGTAAGGACGCGGTGCAAGCGCTGTACGGGACGGCCGTAGGAGGCGGCCAGTTCGATCAGATTCGGGTCGTCGAGCGAGGGGCCACGCCAGGGGCCACGCCGGGGCACGTACGTCTCGGCCATTGCCACGACGAGTTCGTGAGCCCGGGCCTGGCGTTGCTTTACCGCGGGGGTGCCGTCTATGGCCATCTCAACTGTCGGCCGTTGCACGGCCAGGGCGCGTGCGACTTCATCCACGAACTGCGGTCGGCGCGTGGGGACGATGCCTTCGGTCTCGAAGCGCCGGTAGTTCTTGGGGGAGATCCCCAGGAGTGCCACGAGATCTTGTGCGCGCAGTCCGCGCGCGCGCCTCCAGTCCGCAAGTGTCCACGCCTGGCGTTCGGCGTGGTTCATGAGCTGCCAGGGTTGGATCTTGAGTGCGCGGGCGAGGCTGTTGATGCGCAGCGGGTCTGGCACTCGGTGCCCGTTCTCGTAGGCAAGGATCTGCGCTTTGGTCGCGCCGACCGCGCGTGCCAGTTCCTCAGCAGTCATCGATGTGCGGTCCGGGCGCCTGTCGGCGTTCATCCGCTGAGCCTGCAGTTCGGAGGGGCTGAAGTCGGCCATACCCCGTGTCATCTGTGTGCCCTTCTTGGTCGTTGGGACCACTTCAGGAGCACCCTTCGCCGACGCGGGGTCCCTTCGTCGCAATTACTGTGAAGCGTTCACCTGGGTTACCATGTTTTTTAGTGGCAGAACCGGTGGATGCTTCACGCGAAATGCGCGAGGTTGGACGCCGTCAGACACACGGTTTGGGGACTGCGGTCCGCGTGTACCCATTACGAAAGAGGCCCTGTACCCCCACGGTTCATGACGCCGTTGGCGGGGGCACAGGGCCCAGCGTCTGGGAGCTTGATCCCGGGAGGCCTCCTGTTGCACCAGGGGGCCTCTGGCGTTTAGAAAGCCTTGTCGATCAGGTGCCGCAACAGAGCGCTCAGGCCCTGGAGCGTCAGCCAGCCGATCACTTTCTGCGCGATCTTCCGGTCTTTCTGCTCCCCGCCCTGGGGCGGGTTCTCCATCCGCAGCAGCTCCTCTCTGGTTCGTGGAGCCGATCGGCCCCGCGGGTCTACCGATCGACCGGTTACGCCTCGAGAGAAGATGCTCGGATGAGCTTACCGGGTCCCGCCTGCACCACTCGCCTATGAGAACCACGTGCACGTCAACTCCGGTGATAAGTAGCGTTTTGACGGTCAGTTAACGAAGTCCTCCTGGCAGCGGGGGGGGAAGTTCCGCTTGATCAGGCACCGTTCAGGGATGGCATCAGGGGTGGTCACGCTGCGTATGGCTCGGGGGCAAGACGCCCTCTACGTCGCAGGACGCGGGAGCGTCCCCCTCACTCGGTTCCGGCAGATCTTGGCAATGTGTCGTCCGTCACTGTCGGCGCGCCCCGGAAAGAGGTAAGGACTAGCGGCAGTTGACATCTCTTACCGGCCCACGAGGCTTGGCCAAAGGTCCAGGTTCCAGCCATGGCCGGTCCCCGGGCATGTGCCAGGGGACTACCGCGCAGTAGCCGGGTTCGACGTTCCGACGACGTCAACGTGACTTCTGCGAGCCTGGCGGATGCGATGCCGCCCGCCCTCGCAGAATCCGATCTTTTTCTGCCCCTCGGGGACGACCCCATGCACTTCCCGGCTGCCGGCTCCGGCTCCACCCACACCGGATGGTTGCTGTGCGTAGCCCGAAAGCCTGTGAGCCTGATCCGGTCAGCAGCCGTACGTCCCACTGCTGGCACTCAATGCCACTTCCTGCCACACCTCGGCGTAAGAGACATGGCAGGGCCGGCCGGGACACGACGCGAGAACAGAAGGGAGCGGCAAACACCGTGAAGCCTCGGCGGCTCCGTCCGCGTCGCCGCGTCGCAAGCGATCCAGGACAATTCCCAAGCCGCCAGGCCGCTTCTGATGGCTCTAGGCGGACTGGGTGGACCTCGTGAGTTGCCGGGCTGGACGTCCGTATGGTGCGGCGACATGAGCTCACGGACGCGCAGTGGCAGAGGATCGAGCCTCTGCTGCCCGGCAACGGCCAGCCGGGCGGGTAGTGGGCGGATCACCTCAGAGTGATCAATGAGGTGCTGTTCCGGGCCCGGACCGGGGTCGCCCTGGCCGGATCTGCCCGACGGTACGGGCGCTGGCAGACCGTCAATGAGCGTCATCGCCGCTGGTCGCCCGATGGCACCTGGAAGACCGTACTTCAAGAGATCGGGGCGAGTGCCGGTGACCCGGACGGAGCACTCGCCCGCGAGGTGCCCCTTCAGGAGCGGGCCGTGATCGCGCCCCAGCAGGCCCACTGTCCCTTGTGACCTGTCCGCCCCGGGCACGTGACACCACCCCCGCGCCTCCGAGGGCGGTGTGGGCGTGGTGATCCTGGCGGGTCACAACGAAGGCATCTCGGCCGTTGCCGAAGTTCGGGTTGCGCTGGATGTAGGTGTCGGCGCTGATGCACTTTCCGGCGGCCGTGCCCGGCGGATGCTGGTTGAAGGCCTGGGCCGGCAGCACCACGGCGGCCTTCCGGTTGGGCAGTTCCTGGGCTGAAAGCCGGCTCGTCGAACGCGTCGGCGTGTTGTGCTCGGGCGTGGCCAAGGCGGAGCGATGGTGAAGTGCTCTTCGACCGCGTCTCGCAAGCGCAGGTAGCTCTCGTCCAGCTCCGGAAGGGTCCTGCCGACGGGACGGTGAGATGGCGCAGTCGCCGCAGGAGGACGGCCAGGAGGTGGCGCAGAGCTGCGATGTGCGTTTCACGATCCCGGCACGGTCTGGGAAGTCCTGGTCCTCATGGATACGGAAAGCGAGTTGGCGCGCCAGCGGCGGGGCGCCACTCCTGCGACGCCCCGCATCTGTGCCTCCGCCGGGTCAGCCGGCCGGTGTCAGGGCGACCTCGGCGCTGCCCGAGAGGGAGGGCAGGCCGTCCGGGGGCGTGTCCGTGTAGGTGGCGTTGAAGACTGCCTTGAGATTGTCCGAGCCGGAGTGACCGCCGTCCACGAAGGTCTTGAACGAGCCGGAGCAGCCGTTGCTCGTGGAGAGCGGGTGGCCGTGCGAGTCGTGGCCGAGGATGAACGAGACGCTGACCTTGGCGCAGTCCACCGGCTGGTCGTCGGTGACGGTGACCTGCCAGGTGACCGTGTCACCCCAGTGGAAGGGGGTGCCGCCGTGCGGGGCCGGGTCGGTGGTGAGCGAGACGGTGGGCGCCTTGTTGCCGACCACGACGGGGACGGAGGCGGAGGCCGAGCGCGCGGTGCTGTCGGTGACCTTCAGCGTGGCGTCGTAGACGGCGTTGGCGGTGAAGGTGTGCTTCGGGTTGGCCTCCCTGGAGTCCACAGTGCCGTCGGCGTCGAAGTCCCATGCGTAGCGCAGGGCGTCACCGTCGGCGTCCGTGGTGCCGGCGCTGGAGAACTGGACCGTCAGCGGGTTGGTGCCGTTGACCACGTCCGCGGCGGCCTTGGGTTCCGGGGTGCGATTGCCGCGGGTGAAGTCGATGCGGGACAGCTGGGCCTCGGGCAGTTCCGCGAAGTAGCCGGTGCCGTACTCCAGGACGTACAGCGCGCCGTCGGGGCCGAACTCGGCGTCGATCGGGCCGTCCGTCTTGATCGAGGGGATCGCGTCCTCGATCTTCAGCACCTCGTTCTTCTTGCCGAGGGTGATGGCCTTCATCTGGTCGCGGGTCCACTCGTAGAAGAGCGGCTTGCCGTCGAAGTACTGGGGCCAGCGGTTCTGGGCCTTGTTGTACCTGTCGTACTGGTACGCCGGGCCGCCCATGGGGCCGATGCCGCCGGTGCCGAGTTCGGGGAACTCCGCGGAGGCTCCGTAGCCGTAGACGATCTCCGCGTCCTCGACCGGGGGCAGCTGGCTGCGGCCGGTGTTGTGGCGCGAGTCGTTGACGGGCTTGGCGCAGTCGAAGGCACCGCTGGAGGTCTGGGTGGCGAAGTCGTAGTCCTGGTAGGGCATGTCCTGGGTCACGCAGAACGGCCAGCCGTAGTTGGCGGGGCGGTCAATGACCATCCAGCGTCCCTGGCCCGCGGGGCCGCGGCCGGGGTTGGCGGTGTTGGCGTCGGGCGAGTAGTCGCCGACGTAGACCTCGCCGGTCTTCTCGTCCACTCCGAAGCGGAAGGGGTTGCGCAGGCCCATGGCGTAGATCTCGGGGCGGGTCTTCGCGGTGCCCGGTGCGAAGAGGTTTCCCTTGGGTACGGCGTAGCCGCCGTTGGGCTTGGTCTTGATGCGCAGGACCTTGCCGCGCAGGTCGTTGGTGTTGCCCGAGGTGCGCCGCGCGTCGTAGACCGGGTTGCGGTCGGCACGGTCGTCGATCGGGGCGTAGCCGTCGGAGGAGAACGGGTTGGAGTCGTCGCCGGTGGACAGGAACAGGTTGCCCTTGCGGTCGAAGTCGATCTTGCCGCCGACGTGGCAACAGATGCCGCGGTCGGCGGGCACGTCGATGATCTTCTGCTCGGTGGCGTAGGCGAGTTTGTTGCCGACGAGCTTGAACCGCGAAAGCCGTGTGTAGCCCTTGTACTTGGCGAAGTCCGCGGCCGTGCCGAACTGCGGGGCGTCGCCCTCGTTGACGCCCGGGGTGGCCGGGTCGTCCATAGGGGTGTCGAGGCGGGGTGAGTAGTAGAGGTAGACCCAGTGGTTCTTGGCGAAGCCGGGGTCGACGGCGATGCCCTGGACGCCTTCCTCGTCGTGCTGGTAGAGCCCTGAGGGGCTCTTCTTCATGTCGGCGGCAAGGAAGTTCACGCCGCTCTTGGGGTCGTGGATGCGGACCTCGCCGGTACGCGCCGTGTGCAGCACGCGCCGGTCGGGCAGGACGGCCAGGGCCATGGGCTCGCCGGGGCGGTCGTTGAGGGTGACCTTCTGGAAGTCCGACGCGGCCGGCGGCACGGGGGCCGACGGGGCGGCCTGGGCTGCGGGGAGGGGCAGGAGCCCGGCGGCTCCGACCAGGGTGGCGGCCCCTAGGAGGGTGACGATCCGTCTGTTGCGCACTCAGAACTCCTTCGGTCTGGTCGGCGGCCGCGAAGAGGGTCCGCGGCCGCCGACCGCTGCGGGTTGGAGGCCGGCGAGAGGCCAGGCGTGCTCAGTACGTCGGGCACCGGAGCGCGCCTGGCGGAAAGACAGGTGAGAGCTTCGTCAGTTGCAGCCACGCAGGGCCGCGAGGTTGCCGTAGCCGACCTTGGCGAACTCCAGGGACTGGCCGGGGGCGCTCGCGCTGGGTGCGTTGTCCTGCTCGACCATCGGGTTGTGGTAGTTCTTCGCACCCACCCGGGTGAAGAACTTCTGGTAGTCGATGTCGCCCGTGCCGAACGGCACCATGTCGTAGCCCAGGCCGCTCTGGAGGTTGACGACGCCGTCCTTGGCATGGAAGAGCGGGAAGCGGTTGGTGTTGCGCACCACGAGTGCGGCCGGGTCGAAGACGCGCTCGCGCTGCGAGCCGTCGTGGGCGGTGTAGGTGTGGAACTTGTACTGGGCCACGTGCGCCCAGAAGACGTCCAGTTCCAGGTAGACGTTCTTGCGGTCCGTCACCTTCAGGAAGTACTCCAGCTTCCGGATGCCCGAGCTGCGGGTCGGCTTGCCCTGGGCGTCGAGCGGGCCGCCGTCGAGCAGGAAGTCGTAGGCCGCGTCGTGGTTGTGGGTGTAGAGCTTGATGCCCTCGCGTCGGGCGATGGCGCCCAGGGTGTTCCACTTCTCCGCGGCGACGTCCCAGTCGGCCCGGTAGGGGGTGTTGGTGGGGTCGGCGCCGGTGCCCATGTGCTCCATGCCGAGGATGTTGGCGATCTCCAGCCAGCGCTTGAAGGTGTCCCGGTCGGACGGGGTCAGCGGCCAGGACGGCGGGATGTAGCCGTGGCTGCCCTGGGCCCGCAGGCCGTACTCGTCGAGCCAGGAGCGCAGGCGCCTCGCGCCCTGGACCGTGCCCAGGTCGGCGCCGCCGGGCGCGTTGGCGTGCTGGCCGTAGCCGGCGAACTCCACCTGGCGGTAGCCGAAGCGTGACAGCTGCCGGAACACCTCGCGGAAGCCGGAGGGCAGGTCGGAGGCGAGCGGGTCGCGGCCGACCGCGTCGCGGACGGTGTAGAGGATTATGCCGCGCTTGTGCGGCGGGACGAGGGCGGAACGGCCCCGGTCGTCGCCGACGGCCGCGGATCTGTCCTGGGCCAGGGCAGGCGTGGCGCCGAGGACCGGGGCGGCGATCGCCGCCCCGGTGACGGCCGTGCAGGTGCTGAGGAAGCGGCGGCGGCTGACGCCGAGGGTGCGGCGCAGGGACTCGCCGGTGACGGCTTCGTCATTGAACGCGGTCACAGTGGTTCTCTCTTTCGTTGTCGCGGTGCTGCGGGTGCGGGTGCTGCCTCAACCGAGGCCGGCGAGCCCCAGGGAAAAGGGACTTCACCGTGGTGGCCGCTACGCGGCCGGATACTGCGCGAGGGGGGTGGAGACCAGAGAGCGCGTCACTGCGCCGTGCGCAGGCGGTCGGCGAAGGACAGCAGTGCGGTGAACTGCTCCGAGAGGCCCGACGGGCCGGCGTCGGGGTCCTTGAAGTAGAAGCCCAGTTCCGGG
This sequence comes from Streptomyces sp. NPDC001027, assembly GCF_040299045.1. Taxonomy (NCBI): domain Bacteria; kingdom Bacillati; phylum Actinomycetota; class Actinomycetes; order Kitasatosporales; family Streptomycetaceae; genus Streptomyces; species Streptomyces sp. NPDC001027. Next base: position 11,974 of record NZ_JBEPBI010000119.1, on the reverse strand, counting down.
AGCGGGCCGGACAGGCCCACCTCGTGGGCGCGGGCGACCAGACGGGCCAGGACCAGGACGAGCGGTGCGGCGAGGGCCGAGTCACAGCCCTGCCAGGTGGTCTGGAGGATCATGCGCGAGCCGAGGAAGCCCTCGAAGGCGATGTGGTCCCAGGCGGTCTTCCAGTCGCCGAGCGCGTGGACGTCGTCGATGTGCACCTCGCCCTGCGGTATGTGCCCGAGGGTGTCGGCCAGAAAGCGCTCCTTGCCGGCGTTCTTCGCCGCAGCCGCGCCGGGGTCGGTCAGCGTCGCCCCGTCGCCACCGCCCAGCAGGTTGGTGCCGGACCAGGCCCGGACCGTGAGGGCGCGCTGGACGAACATCGGGGCGAGTACCGCCCGCAGCAGGGTCTGACCGGTCTTGCCGTCGCGGCCCGCGTGGGGAAGTCGGGCGACTGCGGCGGCGTCCCTGAGGGCGGGCGTGCGCAGCCCGGTGGACGGCGTGAAGTTGACGTAGGGGCAGCCGGCTCGGATGGCGGCGGCCGCGTAGAGGGAGCTGGGCGGCAGTCGTACGACGTCGGGGGCGGGCAGAGGCTCCGTGGAGGAGACGTCGACGACGACCACCACCCGTGCCAGGGTGTTGCGCTCGCGGAACGAGATGAGGTCTGCGGCGAGGTCCGCGACCAGTTCCTCGTAGCTGCGAGGGTCGTCCGGGAGCGGGCCGCCGGGCCGTATCTCCTCGTCCGCTTCCTGGAGTTCGGCGTGTACGGCGGGAGGCGAGGCCGTGCGGCAGGACGCCCGCGTCGGTGAGGTCTTCGGCCCGCTTGGGCAGCGGGTGGTGGGTGATGTCCTGACCACCGAAGACGAGGGAGGGCAGGGCCGGCAGGCCGGTGCCGTCGAACGGTGGGGTCTCGGTGACCATGCCGGTCGACGGGTGCCGTCCGGCGGTGACCGCCGCGCATCCGGCGACGGCAGTGGTGGCCACCGGTCCTCGGGCTCCGACGAACCGGACACCGGTGCGTACGGCCCGCCCGGCGGCCCGGAGTTGCGCTGCGTTCCCGTCAGGGTTCACGGGTGCCTCCCTGCCATGTCGATGTTCCGATGCGGTTGGAGGACGGTGGGCGGGAGCGGGGCTGTTGTCCGCGCCCACCGTCGGCATATGAGCAGGCCTTGGTCGTGGCCGAGGGCGTCTGCGTGGTCGGCGCGGTTACGGCGAGCGAGTCGGCGACGAGAAGGCCGCCGGTGAGAAGGGCGGGATTTCCCGGTGGCGCTTGACGTGTGTGGTGCACGGTCGTTCTCCGTCGTCCGGTCGAACGAGCGGTGAGCTGTGCAACCGGTGGGGGTGCGCCGTCACTGTCAAACCACTGGGTGGCGCCTGTGCACGAGAGGGGACCGTAGCCCGGTTCGTCCTTGACCGAAAGACCTTGCGCAGAAGAAAGACGCACTTTTTCCAGGGTCAGGACAAAGCGAATTGAGGACAAAGCAGGGTCCGGGCAGCCCGGACCGGCCCGGCGGCCTTCCCGCCACCGGGCCTGTACGTGGCAGCTTCCAGGGAGCGAACCCCGTGTGTCGGAGCCTTAGTTGTCGCCGCCTCCGAAGGCGGCGTCGAAGGACGCCGAAGGCGGGTCGAAGTCGAATTGCTTGAGGTGGGCGAGCGCTTGCGGCGCACCGACGAGGCGGTCCATGCCGGCGTCCTCCCACTCCACGGAGATCGGCCCGTCGTAGCCGATCGAGCGCAGCATCCGGAACACATCCTCCCAGGGGACGTCGCCGTGCCCCGCGGAGACGAAGTCCCAGCCGCGCCGCGGGTCGCCCCAGGGCAGATGGGAGCCGAGGCGTCCGTTGCGGCCGTCCAGGCGCTTGCGGGCCTCCTTGCAGTCGACGTGGTAGATCCGGTCCCGGAAGTCGTAAAGGAAACCGACCGGATCCAGGTCCTGCCACACGAAGTGGGAGGGGTCGAAGTTGAGCCCGAAGGCGGACCTGTTGTCCACCGCCTCCAGTGCGCGTCGGGTGGTCCAGTAGTCGTAGGCGATCTCGCTCGGATGGACCTCGTGGGCGAAGCGGACGCCCTCGGTGTCGAAGACGTCCAGGATCGGGTTCCACCGCGCGGCGAAGTCCTCGTAGCCGCGCTCGATCATCCGCTCCGGCACCGGTGGGAACATCGCCACCAGATGCCAGATCGACGACCCGGTGAAACCGACGACCGTGTCGACGCCGAAGGCCGCCGCGGCACGCGCCGTGTCCTTGATCTCGGCCGCGGCCCTTTGACGCACCCCTTCCGGCTTTCCGTCGCCCCAGATGCGAGGGGGCAGGATGCCCTGGTGCCGTTCGTCGATGGGATGGTCACAGACGGCCTGGCCGACGAGATGGTTGGAGATCGCCCAGCACTTCAGGCCGTACTTCTCCAGCAGGGCATGTCGACCGGCCAGGTAGGACGGGTCGGCCAGTGCCTTGTCGACCTCGAAGTGATCGCCCCAGCAGGCGAGTTCGAGGCCGTCGTAGCCGAAGTCGGCGGCCCGTCGGCAGACCTCCTCCAACGGCAGATCGGCCCACTGACCGGTGAACAGAGTGAACGAGCGTGCCATGGCGGCTCCAAGAAGGCGTGGGTCCTGCCGGATCGCTACCGGGCTTCGGCGAAGACGGCCTGGACGGGGGTGTAGACGGAGTTCTTCTGTGCGCTCTCCTCCACTGCGGCAAGCACCCTCTGCACCTGCAGCCCGTCGGCGAACGACGGCCTCGGGTCGGTGCCGGACGCGATGGCCTCGACCAGGTCGCGAGCCTGGTGCGCGAAGGTGTGCTCGTAGCCGAGACCGTGGCCCGGCGGCCACCAGCCCTCCAGGTAGGGATGCTCGGCCTCGGTGACGAGGATCCTGCGGAACCCTGCCGTGGCGGCGGGCTCCCGGTGGTCATGGAAGGACAGCTCGTTGAGCCGCTCGAGGTCGAAGGCGAGCGATCCGAGTTCGCCGTTGAGCTCCAGCCGCAGGGCGTTCTTGCGTCCCGAGGCCATCCGGGTCGCCTCGAACACGGCGAGCGCCCCCGAGAAGAACCGGCCGGTGAAGACGGCGGCGTCATCGACCGTGACCGGCCCTCGCCGGGTGCCGCCGGAAGCGGCCAGGCCGGTCGAGGAACCGTCGAGGAGGGGGCGTTCCTCGACGAAGGTCTCCATCTGGGCGGAGACGCCGACCAGTTGCTCCCCCGCCAGGTACTGGGCCAGGTCGACGATGTGCGCGCCGAGGTCACCGAGCGCCCCCGACCCGGCGTGCTCCCGCTGCAGCCGCCACGTCAGCGGGAAGTCGGGGTCGACGAGCCAGTCCTGGAGGTAGCTCACCCGCACGTGGCGCAGCGTGCCGAGCCTGCCGTCGGCGATGAGCCGACGGGCGTAGGTGAGGGCGGGCACGCGCCGGTAGTTGAAGCCCACCATCGCCAACTGCCCGCGTGCGCGGGCGGCTTCGGCGGCTGTGACCATGGCCTCCGCCTCGGCGACCGAATTGGCCAGTGGCTTCTCGCACAGCACGTGCTTGCCCGCCTCCAGCGCCGCGATCGCGATCTCCGCATGGCTGTCGCCCGGTGTGCAGATGTCGACGAGCTGTACGTCGTCGCGGGCTATGAGGGCACGCCAGTCGGTCTCCGTCGCGGCCCAGCCGTGCTTGTCGGCGGCCGCACGCGCTCCCTGCGCGTCGCGGCCGGCGATCGCGGCGAGAACCGGCCGCAGCGGCAGGTCGAAGACGTGCCCGACGGTGCGCCACCCCTGTGAGTGCGCGGCGCCCATGAACGCGTATCCGACCATCCCCACACCGAGTGCCGGGGGTGCGGTCCGACTGTCCCTCTGTTCCATACGGATTCCTCCTCGTCGGAGTGTCACTGCCTCGTCGCTGTCTTCTCGGGGCGCGCGGCCCGGACCGGTCAGATGAAGCCGGTCGGCAGGTACTGGTCTACGTTGTCCTTGGTGACCACGGCCGAGTAGAGCGTCAGCGAGGACGGGATCTCGAACTCGGCGAGGCCACCGACGCCCTTGCCCTGGCCGAGCGCCCGGGCGAGATCGATGGCGGAGGCGGCCATCGTCGGCGGGTACAGGACGGTCGCCTTCAGCACGCTGTCGCCGGCCTTGATCGCGTCCATCGCGGACTTGGCGCCCGCACCGCCGACCATCAAAAAGTCGTCACGCCCGGCCTGGTCGATGGCGCGCAGCGCACCGACACCCTGGTCGTCGTCGTGGTTCCACAGGGCATCGAAGTTCGACTGGGCCTGCAGGAGTTGGGCCATCTTGGCCTGGCCTGACTCGACCGTGAAGTCGGCCGCCTGGCGGGCGACCTTCTCGATGTTGGGGTAGTTCTTCAGGGCGTCGTCGAAGCCCTTGGTTCGCTGCTGGGTCAGTTCGAGGCTGTCGAGGCCGGCGAGTTCGACGACCTTGGCGTTCTTCTTGTCCTTGAGCTGCTCGCCGATGTAGTGGCCGGCGTTGAGGCCCATGCCGTAGTTGTCGCCACCGATCCAGCAGCGGTACGCCTGCGGGGAGGCAAACACGCGGTCCAGGTTGACGACGGGGATGCCCGCCCGCATGGCCTGGAGACCGACCTGGGTGAGGGCCTTGCCGTCGGCCGGCAGGATCACCAGGACGTCGACCTTCTTGTTGATCAGTGTCTGGATCTGGCCGATCTGCTGGGCCGTGTCGTTGGAACCCTCGGTGATCTCCAGCGTGACGTCGGAGTACTTCTTCGCACGCGACTTGGCGTTGTCGTTGATGGCGTTGAGCCAGCCGTGGTCGGCCTGGGGGCCGGCGAAGCCGATGGTGACGGCCTTGCCCGGCTTGTCGTCGGCGACCGGGGCGGCGTTGTCCGCGGTCTGTTCCTGGTTCTTGGGCTCGTTGCTCGTGCAGGCCGTCAGCACGGCACCGGCGGATACGGCTGCGGTGCCGAACAGCAGTGCTCTGCGGCTGGTGGCGGGGATTCTTGCCATGGCGGATCGACCCTTCGACTGGGCGGTGTGCGTCAGGTGGAGGCTGTGGGGTGCCGGACGGCGGGTGTCAGGGGCCGCCGTCCGGCGGTGTGCGGCACGGACGTCAGGTGTCTGCGTGCGGGGAGCGGCGCTGGACCAGGACGGCGGCGACGATGATGGCGCCCTTCGCGATCTGCTGGACAGCGGTCTCGAGGTTGTTCAGGGCGAAGATGTTGGTGATCGTGGTGAAGATCAGGACGCCGAGGACGGAGCCGATGATGGTGCCGCGGCCGCCGCTGAGCAGGGTGCCGCCGATGATCGCGGCGGCGATGGCGTCCAGCTCGTACAGGTTGCCGTTGGTGTTCTGGCCCGAGCCGGCGAGCACGATCAGCATGAACGCGGCGATACCGCAGCACAGTCCGGACAGCAGATAGAGGTAGAGGCGCTGGCGGCGCACGTCGATCCCGGCGAGGCGGGCTGCTTCCGCGTTGCCGCCGACCGCGACGGTGCGGCGGCCGAAGGTGGTGCGGTTGAGCACCAGCCAGCCGATGACGGTGACCGCGGCGAAGATCAGGACAAGGGGCGGGATGCCGAGGACGTAGGAGTCCCGGGCGCCCAGGTCGAGCACCGATTCGACGCTCACGACCTGAGTGCTGCCGTCCGTGATCTGCAGCGCGAGGCCTCGGGCGGAGGCGAGCATGGCAAGGGTCGCGATGAACGGCACCATCCTTCCGTAGGCGATCAGCAGACCGTTCACGAGACCGCATCCCACACCGACGATCACCGCGGTGAAGAGGATGCCCGCGAAGCCGAACTCCTGTGTGGCCACGGTCGTCGCCCACACCGAGGCGAGCGCCACCATCGCACCGACCGAGAGGTCGATCCCGCCGCTGGTGATGACGAACGTCATGCCGACGGTGACGACGCCGATCACGGACGCCTGGGTGAGGACGAGTTGGAGATTGCTCGTCGCGAGGAACTCGTCCGGCGCGGTGATCCCACCGACCGCGACGAGGACGGCGAGCACTCCGAGCAAGGACAGGGCGCGCACGTCCCACCGCAGACCGAGCCGGGGTGAACTCCCCTGCTCCCCCGCGGGCTTGGCGGCGGACGTCGGCGCATCCTCCTGCGCCGTAGTGGCCGGCTGTGTCATGACGTCGGGCTCCCTTCCATCACAAGGTCGAGTACGCGGTGCTCGTCGAGCTCCCGGGCGTCCGCCGTGTGGACGACGCTGCCTTCACGCAGCACCAGCACCCGGTCGGCAAGGCCCAGGACCTCGGGCACCTCACTGGACACGAGAAGTACGGCCAGGCCCTCGTCGGCCAGCCGCCGGATCACCGCGTAGAGCTCCGCTCGCGCGCCGATGTCGACACCCCTGGTCGGCTCGTCCAGCAACAGCACCTTGCAGCCTCGCAACAGCCAGCGGGCAAGGACGGCCTTCTGCTGGTTGCCGCCGGACAGAGTCCTGATCGCGGCGTCGGGATTGTCCGGCCGGAGCGACAGTTCCCGCACCGCCTGGTGCGTCGCGGCCCGCTCGGTGCGCCGGTCGAGCCAGCCCGCGCGGGCGAACCGGGGCAGCGTGGAGATCGACACGTTGCTGCTGACGGACTCCAGCATCAACAGGCCCTGCGCCTTGCGCTCCTCGGGGGCGAGACCGATGCCGGCGCGGACGGCGGCGCGGACGCTCCCGGGGCGCAGCGGGGCTCCGTCCACCAGGACACGGCCGCCGTCGGGCTTGCGAGCCCCGTAGATCGTCTCCAGGATCTCGCTGCGTCCGGACCCGACCAGCCCGGCCAGACCGACGATCTCACCCGGCCGCAGCTCCAGATCGACCGGCGCGAACTCCCCTCGCCTGCTCAGCCCTTCGACTTTCAGCACCGGCTCCCGGGCTGCGGCGAACCCGGCGTCGGGCCGCTCGGGGAAGACATACTCCACGTTCCGCCCTGTCATCAGGGCCACGACCTCTTGGGTCGGTGTGCTCTTGGCAGGCAGGCCGCCCGCGACCGACCGGCCCTCCTTCAGGACCGTAACCCGGTCGCCGATACGGCGGATCTCCTCAAGACGGTGGGAGATGTAGATGACGGCGACGCCGTCGGCTGTCAGATCGCCCACGATCCGGAAGAGGTTGTCCACCTCTTCGGGGTCGAGCGCCGCGGACGGCTCGTCCATCACGATCAACCGAACCTCGTGGGACAGCGCGCGGGCCATCGAGACGATCTGCTGCTGCGCCGCGGACAACTCGCCGACCAGCCGGGAGGGATCGATCTCCGAGTGCCCCAGACCTCCGAGCAGTTCCGCGGTCGCCGTGCGGGCGGCGGAGCCACGCACGATGAACCCGGCGGAGGTCGGCTCGTGCCCGAGGTAGACGTTCTCCGCGACGGACAGCCCCTCGATCAGATCGAGTTCCTGATAGATGGTGGCGATGCCCAGACGCATGGCGGCGATCGGTGAGCCCAGGGTCACTGGCGCACCCTGCCAGGTGATCTCACCGTCGTCGGGCTGGTGGGCTCCGGCGAGCACTTTGATCAAAGTCGACTTGCCGGCCCCGTTCTGGCCGAGGAGGCAGTGGACCTCACCGGCCTGGACGTCGAGGTCGACGCCGTCGAGGGCCCGTACGCCGGGGAAGGACTTGGTGATACCGGACATGGTGAGCAGGGGTGGTGGTGATGCCATGAGGAATCCCCTCGGCGGGTGCGGGCCGTCAGCGGGCAGGGCTGGGCGGAGTGGTCGGGAACACGGGCGGCTTCGGCGAGCCCCGAGTTGTGAGCCGGGGCGTGGAAGCTGAGCAGGGCAAGCCGGGTGGCCCGGCGACCGGGTAGTGGCGGGGCCGGCCGCCGACGCGTCATGCGGTGGTTGAGGCCGCGGCGTTATGGGTGTGACGAGGGCACCGCGGGGTTGCCTGGGCGCGATAGGTGTGGCGAATCGCTGGCGAGGTTGCGGCGACGCTCAGTGGTGGTCGGGCCACAGGGGCGCGAGGCGCAGGTCGTGGTCCGTCGCCGACCGAGCCGGACAGCGGTCAGGCCGGTGAGAAGATGTGGTCACTGATGAGCCGGGCCGCGCCGATGGCTCCGGCCGCCGGTCCCAACTCACCGAGCACAATGGGCAGGTTCCCCGTGGCGAGCGGCAACGACTGCCGGTACACCTGGGTGCGGACACTGGCCAGCAGCGTGTGCCCGAGCCCGGTCACCCCGCCGCCGATCACCACCAGTCCCGGGTTGAAGAAGCTGACAAGCCCGGCGATGACCTGTCCCAGGCGTTTCCCGCCCTCCCTGATCAGCTCCAGGGCGACCGCGTCCCCCGCCGCCGCAGCAGCCGACACATCCTCGGCCGACAGACGCCCGGCCGCCTCCAGCCGCGCAGCGAGCTCCACCGACCGCCCCTCACGCGCGGCCCGCTCCGCGTCTGCGGCCAACGCGGCACCGCTGAAATGCGCCTCCAGACAGCCCCGGTTGCCACACGCACATGCGCGGCCTTCCGGTTCCACTTGAATATGACCGATGTCGCCGGCGCTGCCCGTCACCCCGCGGTGGACCTCACCGCCGACGACGATGCCGCAGCCGATACCGGTGCCGATCTTGACACACAGGAAGTCGCCCACGGAACGGGCCACGCCCGCGTGCCGCTCCCCCATCGCCATCAGGTTCACGTCGTTGTCGACCATCACCGGGCAGCCCAGTTCCTGACTGAGCGCCTCCCGCACCGGGAAGCCGTCCCAGCCCGGCATGATCGGCGGCGCGACCGGGACACCCTCGGGGAAACGGACCGGGCCCGGGACGCCGATGCCGGCGCCGTCGAACCCCTCCGCGAGCCCCGATGCCCTCAACTTCGCGGCCATCGACAGGACTTGCTCGAAGACCGCGACCGGGCCCTCCCGGACGTCCATCGGATGATTCAGGTGCCCCAGGACCTCCAACTCCGCATTGGTCACGGCGACATCGATCGACGTGGCCCCAATGTCGACACCGAGGAAACGCAGTGTCGGCGCGAGCCGGATGTTGTGCGACCGCCTGCCGCCCCGAGAGGGTGCCAGCCCGTCCGCGACAACCAGTCCCGTCTCCAGCAGCCGGTCCACTTCCACCGCCAGCTTCGACCGGGACAGGTCAACCAGATCACCCAGCTGCGCACGAGAGTGGGACCCGTCGTCACACAGCAGGCGAAGCAGCCGCGCCTGATGCGCGTTCTCAGGCCGAGCAGTCATCCGTCGCACAATCCCTCCCCTCCCCTCGTCCCCAGCTGGGACTCAGGCGCCAGCCGCCATCGGCCACACCGTCGGGCTCTCGGGGAGGAACGTAACAACCATTTTCCAGACTGGGAAGCACTTACGCGCGAGTAACACGAATCTTTTTCCACTCACAAGACAAAGTTCCGTCAGCAAGCCACCCGCTTCTGGGCCCGATGTCGGTCATGTCTGACGGGATGATCGGGGCCGCCCCGTGATCGAGGTGGCGTCCCGCCACGTGGAGCCGCGGATCAAGGCGCGGAAAACCGCAAGTCATCGCGCCTCGGCGCGGTCTGAGGCAAGCGGACGGTGCTGGCGGCAGGAGAGCCGCTGTGCGACCCGGGAGCCGTGTCCCATGGGGTGGCCTGGCACCCTGCCCGGCATCCGGACCATGCCGAACGGCGGTGACTGCTTCATCCACCGCGAAGACGTGCGGCAAGCCAATGGCCTGAACCGACGAACCGACCGTCCCGGCCTTGAACCAGTCGCCTGGAGCATGGCCGACGTCGCAGCTTGGGGGGTCGCCCGTCAGATCCGGCCGCGTGGTCTCCCGACACTGTCGCCACGTTCCGGGCCGCACATACCAGCGGGTGATCGGTTGGTGCTTCCTGTACGTCCGGCCCCGCGCCCCCAACAGATACGTTCACCACCGCCCGTTGCGCGAACGCGGATGGGCGGCTGGCCTGGATGCCGCGCGCATACAGGCGGCGAACACGCCGATCCGGCAGTTCTCCGTCCAGCCGGCCGTCTCGGCGTACTGCCGCTGGACCCCGGCGGAGGTGACGCTCCCTTTGTTGACATCCTCCCCTCCCTGAAGGGAGGGGATTCCTACGGCTCGCGCCGTGGGGTTTTCTGCTTCGTCGCCGACCGCCCGCCCGGAGTACTCCGTTGAGGTCTTACACCAGCTCCACAGACAGACACGGCCAGCCCGGCCGCCAGAATGTTCTTCGCTGCGTTCACGTCCCGGTCGTGGGCCGTCCCGCAGTCGCACGTCCACTCGCGAACGTTCAGCGGCATCTTGCCCTGCAAGGTGCCGCAGGTGGAGCACAACTTGGACGAGGGGAACCAGCGGTCGACCGCGATCACTTCGCGCCCGTACCACTGGGCCTTGTACTCCAGCATGCTCCGGAATTCGCCCCACGCCGCGTCGCTGACAGCGCGGGCCAGTCTGCCGTTCTTCACCATGTTCCGAACGGTGAGGTCCTCGATCACGATCGTTTGGTTTTCACGAACGAGTCGAGTCGTCAGCTTGTGCAGGTTGTCCCGGCGCCGGTCGGCGATCCGGGCGTACACCTTGGCGACCTTCTCCCGGGCCTTCCGACGGTTTGCGCCGTCTCCCTCGGCCCTACGGGCAAGCTGCCGCTGGGCCTTGGCGAGACGGGCACGGTCGCGGCGCTCGTACCGGGGGTTGGAGACCTTCTCCCCGGTCGACAGAGTCAGAAGGTGGTCGAGTCCGACGTCGATGCCAACGGCCCTCTCTGCGGCCGGGAGCGGCTGAACTGTCGGATCCTCGACCAGCATGGACACGTACCAGCGGCCGGCCGCGTCCTGAGACACGGTCACCGTGGACGGCGACGCCCCCTCGGGCAACGGACGGGCCCACACGATGTCGAGCGGCTCCGCCATCTTCGCCAGCGTCAGCTTCCCGTCCAGGAACCGGAACGCGCTGGTGGTGTATTCCGCCGACTTTCGGGACTTCTTCCGCGACTTGAAGTGCGGGTACTTCGCCCGATTGCCGAAGAAGTTCGCAAACGCCGTCTGGAGATGCCTCAGTGCCTGCTGGAGCGGGACGGAGGAGACCTCGTTGAGGTACGCGAGTTCCTCGGTCTTCTTCCAGGCCGTCAGCATCGCTGACGTCTGGCTGTAGTTCACCCGCTCCTGCCGCGTCCACGCTTCCGTGCGCGCGGCCAGGGCGAGATTGTAGACCTTCCGCACGCAGCCGAACGTGCGGGACAGCTCAGCTGCCTGCGCGTCGGTCGGATAGAAGCGGTACTTGAACGCCCGCTTCACGTGGGTGGCCTTCACAGCTCACATACTAGCCCATCAGTTTGTGACAGAGCGCGCACAGTTGGGTGAAGACGACCAATCGCCTCGGCGGCGATTGCTCTTTCATTGCCCTGCTCCGCAGGTACTTCGTTTCCTCCCCGCCCTGAAGGACGGGGTATCCACGAAGGAGAACACCGATGAGCCCCTGGAGACCCGGTTTACTGCCCGGCCCGCTGCAGGGCGTGAGCTGGCGTACTCGGTAGACGTGACGCGGCAGTGAGAATGAGGCCGTCCTCGCGAACGTCTGCCGGTCGGGGCCTCGCCTCGCTGCTGCCTGGTCCACTACTGGCATGGATACCAACCGCCGGAGCAAGACCAAAGGCTGCCGCCCCGTCGAAGGAGAGTGGGCCGGCGGAGCCCTGCCTCGTTGCTCATCAGCCATCACGGCAACACCCCCATCCAGCACAGCCGGCTCTAGTAAAGTCAGCAAAATGCGGCCAGGGATTCCTCAAACCCACAGGTCCCGAAGGGTCCTCCCCACGCACATGGGGGTCTGTCCAGGAACGTCTGGCTGAGCGTGCCGAACACGTTGTCCTCCCCACGCCTGTGGGGGTCTCTCCCACCTGCCGCGCCAAGTACCGCGTTCGCTGACGTCCTGTGCCCACACGTGGGGTTCTCTCGCGCATCGGCGCAGAGTCCATCGCAGTTGCGATTGCCGCCTCCCCACCCGTGAGGATCTGTCTCGTAGGTCTTTTCGTGTGTCCCCTTGAAGCTTCCCCTTGATCGTGGACACCTGGAGACTGGGATCTGAGGTTCCAGAGGAAGCAGTGCCAGGTGGGAAGCAAGTACACGAATCGGTACT
>NZ_JBEPBI010000118.1:0-24142 GCF_040299045.1 Streptomyces sp. NPDC001027 | reverse complement strand
CTGGACGCCAAAGACGCCTTGAGCGAGAACGGTTCGGCCAACAAGCGCTTCGAGTCGGCGGTCAAGGCTGCTCAGACCTGCGCCAAGCTTGCTTTGGGCCGGGCCGAGGCAACCGAACTCATCCCAGCCCTCCTTGACAGCCTCAAGCTCGTACCTGAGATCGTCCAATCCCAGATCGCAGGGATCAGCAACATCCTGACCGGCGGAAAACATAAGCTCACCAGCGTCTTCGTCGATCTGAGCCGTTTCGATTCCGCTGCAATCATCAGGGCAGAATATCAGGGGACCTGGCAGGCTCACCGTCGCAAAGTCGTCATCGAAGCGAACGGCTCTGGAAGATACAATTGGTCCCCCTTCTTGGACTATGACGACCCCAGCAATGACCCGCCGTGCGCCACCGCCCAGCCCAGGGGGTGCGAAGCCAGTTTTCGACTCACCGTCACACCGGCCGGGGCGACAGCTGAAGTCACAGCCTCCAACGACCTCAAGGAATGGCCGATAGGCCGCACAGTACGGGTTTCCAGCAATGTCGGAGCCGACACAATAGTATTCGGCACCGATGACAATGTCGATTATGACGGAGCTGGGAGCAACGAATTCTGCGGCCCTCGTGCCACCCGGTACTGCGGAGCCTGACCCTCGCATAGTCCGGGTGAAGCGGTCGGCCTGGACAGCGAACCCGGCTGCCCGCGCAGCCAGAACGCGGAGGCAGCCGAGCTCATCTGTTTGCGCGTCAGACGCAACTGCCACCGGCCTCGCTCCGCTCACCGCCAACTGCACGCATTGCGCGGACACCCTACGATGCCGGCACGGCCGGGCCGCCTCCCCTTCCCTGTCGGGTACTGCTGGAGCGGGCGGCCACGCCGACTGAGGGGTTCCCGGGCGGGACTCCGCAGCTGCGCGCAAGCAGGGGCGGGAGCGCTGCCGCGACGCGCAAGCGGAGTGCCGGCCGCGCTGACCCCCCGGCCACGCGCCCGGCCCCGGCCCGCCCCTTCCCGCTCTCCTTCCTCGCCTGAGCGAACTCGCCGAGGTCGGCCGGCGCAGGCTACCTCCGCCCCCGCCCTGCGGGGTCAGGCCTTCCTCAAACGCAGACCGAGTTAGGTCAGCCCGCCCACCGGGAGTCGAGCGCGATGGCCTGCAGACGGTCGAGCGTGAGCGGGGGCTGCGGTCGCGTCACCTCACCGCCCTCGGCGTAGGAGTTCACCTCCTGGACGATGACTCGGCGACCGTCGCGGTGGAGGGTGTCGACCAGCCACACCACGGCCGAACCACCCTTCTCCGACGCCCGCTTGGCCCGCTTCACCTGCGTGCCGTCGGCGAGGGTCAGGGCTCGGCACTCGATGTACGTGCCCTCGCAGCCCATATGTCCTTCGAGGACGTCGCCCATGTCGTGCTGCGAGTTCACCCCGATCATGCTCTTTCCGTGGCCGTCGTCCCAGACCAGCGCGCCGTAGCCTTCCTGGCCCTGCTGGTCGGAGACCTTCGCGCCCTTGGGCAGCAGGGACTTCAGCACCCGGATCATCTGTCGGCCCGACAGCGGCGTGCCCGAGTCGGAGCGCGCGAGGGACGAGGACGAGGCCCTGACCTCCGCGTCGGCGATCCGCGGAGCGGCGGAGGCCTGCGCCGCCGTGCCGAGTCCGAGAGCCAGGACGAGGCCGGCGGCGACGGCCACGCCGCGGCCCGGACGACGACGTGCGGGAGTGCTGCTGTTCATACGGTGACTTCCTTCTCTGTCAAAAGGTGAGCGAACCCTGCGTCGCGGGACGGCGCAGGGGTGGGGCTTCGAACACCGTCCCGGCATACAGACGCAAGGCGGTGGCTTCTCGTGCTGCCGGCGCGGCGGTCGTGCCGTCTCGGCCGGTGCGACGTCCACAGATTCCACGACAGCGGGGACCCTCGACAACGGTCACCGCACCACCCGGGACGATGGAACCATCCCACCCCTGTTGACCTGGGAAAACAGGGGTCCCTGGGATGCTGTTCCGGGACGCGTAGGTGACTCCCGCGGTGTCGGCCGGCCTGCCGTCGGGGCTGCGGAATCAGTGGTAAGTCAGTGTGTTGAGGCTGATGGCACGAACGGGCGGTCAACCAGGTGCGGACCTACGACCCGCTGCGGTCGTTCGGCGGCCCGTGGCCAGCGGCGGAACGCTCTGATGACGCTCGTGAACGAGCTCGTCGGAGCTGCGGACGTCGGTCAGGACGTGTTTTCGCGGTTCATCGCTCTCCTCGGGCTCAGCCGCAGATCTGCCGTCCCCACTCCCCGTACGGGTAGGCCGTGGCCACTCCTGTGTCGGCGTTGCCGGTGCCGCAGGAGCGGGTGTTGGGGGTGTAGACCATGAGGCTCCACTGGTAGGGCTCCCCTGCGGCCACGTTGCCGCGGCCCACGGTCAGGGCCGGGCCGTCCGAGCCCGCGGGACGGGTGATCTCCGCCTTGTTGCGGCAGGGCTCACCGCTGCAACGGGTTTGGTTGGAGTAGACGCGGATCCATTGCGTCATGCAGGTGTTGCTGTAGCGCATCTCGATGGTGCCGGCCTGACTGGTCGTGTTGGGCAGGTAGAGCGGCGCGGAGGCGAGAGTCTTGGCGTTCGAGGCACAGCCTGTGGCGGCCGGGTCCGCGCCGTCATAGGGGCTGGCTGCATGGGCGGCGGAGGCGCCCTGCCATGTGAGGACCGTCGTGCAGGCGGCCGCGGCGAACGTCATCGCCAGCGTCTTGCGGCGGCGGCTCCTGTTCAGTGAGAGCATTCGTGCACCCCGTTCTGATCGTCGTGTTTCCAGTCATGTGCTTCTGGCCCTGGTTGCACTGCTAATCCGGACTTGAGCACAGTGGGACATCCGGCAATCGATTGTCCGGATGGCTTATGTAGATGTTGGAGATGTAGCCGCCGTACTGGGGCAGGTACGCCCACCAGTCGTTGGCGTACGGGGGCACGGAGACGGACTGGCCCTTTTTCTGGCAGCCCACCAGTACCTCGACCCCCGCGGGCAGTCGCGTCAGTGCGTTGTCACCGATGCGTGGTTCACTGCGGACGACGACCTCCGAACTCCATGTCCCATACCATTTTCCGGACGGCGCGACGCCACCGGGAACATTGAGTGAACGGGTCAGTCGACCGATGTCGGTGAAAGCCTTCCCATACGAAGTACCGGGCTGGTGCAGTGTGTAGACGGCCACGATCGAGCGGTCGCCGACGCCGACGGTGCCAGTGGAATGCAGGGCGGGACGGGTCAGATCCACGGCAGCGGCGGCGGGACCGACGCCGGCCGCCGCCCTGGGCGAGACCGGGCTCGTGGGGCCGCATGTGCCCTTCGGGTAAGAGTCGCCCGACCAGCCCTGCTTCACGGCCCAAGGCCGGTTGAAGGCGCCGGCGATCCCGAAGTGCTGGTCGAATTTGTCCGACGCGCAGCGGGTCGACTGACGAAGGTTGTCCATGATGAAATTGCGTACGGGCGCGTGGGCCTTTTCCAGGATGTAGCGGTAGATCGTCACCGTGTCGCGGGCCGAAATGGCTGTGTAGCCCCAGAAGTTCGGGTCGCCAGGGGGCTCCGTGTCGCTCAGCCCGAGGTTGCCGCGCATACGGGTGACGATCGATGAATAGCCGTGGCTCGACCAGTATTGACTGGCCGCGTCGTCATCGCTGCTGCGGAGCATGGGCTCCAGCCAGGCACGGTCGGCGGCCGGAACGACGTCGTCGGAGCCTCGGTTCCAGAAATAGTCCAGAGCCATCAGCAGTTTGACGATCGAGGCCGAACGGAACTGCATGCTCGGGTTCAGTTGCTCGGTGAAACCACCGGTCTGACGATCGAAGACGGCGATCCCGGCGGTGACGCCGACGGGCACGACGGCACTTGTTCCTCCCACGGCCGCGGTGTCGTCGGGTCGTGATGGTGCGGCCGCGGCCGGCGGGGAGAGCGCAATGCCGATGAAAGCCACGGAGAGAAACGCGGTGACCGTGGCGAGAAGGCTCCTGCGCCTGTGGCCCGCGGCGACCTTGAGGGGAGCAGTGGAACGCATATCGTCATCGACCCTTGCTACCGGCAGTTCGTGATGGAGTTCACGGGGTTCCAGTCAACGTGGTAACCCTGCGAAGAGAATGCGGGAGGTATGTCCCACCAGCTCAAGTCCCTGAAGTACAGCCGTGGAACGGTACCGGTGGTCTGATTGTTCATCCAGGATCTGGTTCGGCGAGACCTGCTTGCCTCTCCCCTGCAGCTTGACCGGATAGTCGTCGACCTTGGCCTGCAATGCCGCGGCCTTGTCTGTCGACAGCCCGGCTGCTCGTGCCTGCGCCGTAAATGCTGCGTCGGTCGAGGACGCGACCGCCGCCCCCTGCGCGCCTGCCCCTATGAAGAGCCCCATGACCAGGGCAGTGATCAACCACCGAATGCTCACTCGCAACTTGAATCCCCCTGCTTCTACCGGGCCGCCTTGGCCGCAGCCCGCTCGCAAGTACTGCACACCCTTGCCGGGTTTGGCCGTACGTGCGGATCGACTGCAGCATATGAATGGCGGACGACCGCTTGCTATCCGTTCTCCGCCGACTGGTTCGCGCATATCGGATTGCCGGGACGGCGCCCATCCGCCACGGCCCGGTAGGGCAGGGCCCGGCAGAAGCAGACCTCCGCTCGCAGCAGGACTTCCGGGAAGGATGGGACGGGAGAGGCGAGTTGGCCTGCTGAGCCGCAAAACACCAGGTCACCAGTCATGGGACCGTGTGACGGAGACTGGTGAGGAACGGTCATGGTTCCGTCACCTTCGCCGCGCGGAGCGGTCATGCACCGCTGTGAACCTCCTGTGTGTCCCCGCGACTGAGCCGGGGAGAAGGAGGGGCTCAGACCGTGTCAGCACTGCCCGTTCCGCCCAGCCGCGTGCGCCGAGCACGGGGCCGTGGCGTGGTCCTGCAAACCATCACCGTGGAGACCTACCGCGCGTTCCTCGCGTCCTCCGCCGCCACCGCGCGCGGCACCGGGTTACCGCAGGGCCCGTCGCTGGCCGCCGTCAAGGAGGGCTGGCGCGCCCAACTGCTCGGTTGGGGAACGGATCCGGAGGCAGGTGCGCTCAGGGGCGTGGCCCTGGTGCTCCTGCGGCAGGCCCCCGGCACCAGCGATGACGTCGCCCAACTCCCCGAAGGGCCCGTAGCCGTCCGGCGTTTCGCCTCGGCCCTCGCGGACGGCGACTCCGTAGTGGCCGAGTGGCTGGAGACCGCGCATGTCTCCGCGCAGCTCGAACAGGTCCTTGTGCACAGCCTGGTGGATCTCCAGCCGCAGGACCCCTCCGACGTCCTCCCCCCGCACAGCCGTCCGGCCCTTTCGAGTGCCGTGCGACGGGCCATGGCGTACTGCGAGGACCACGCGGGTGAACTGGTGTCGGTCACGGACATGGCGGCGGCGGCGCGGGTCAGCCCTCGTACCCTCCAGGACCGCTTTCGGACCGACCTCGGGACCACCCCGGCGGCCCACCTGCGGCGCGTAAGGCTGGAGCGAGCGCACCAGGACCTGCTGCGCATCGCGGACGGTTCCGCGTCCGGAACCGTCACCGACGTCGCTGCGCGCTGGGGCTTCACTCACCTGGGCCGGTTCGCCGCCTACTACCGTGAGGCGTACGGGCAAGTGCCGTCCCGCACCGCGGAAAGACGCCAGAGTCCGCCGCCTCGAGGAGTGCAGCGGCCCCGTGTATGACCTGATGGACGCCGGCGTGGGTCAGGAAGCAGGCCGGCTGTCACTCCTCTCGCAATCGCGCCCATGTATGAGTGTCGAGACCGTCATGAGGTCCCTGGCGGGCGAGCTCGACGCCGTCCCGTCCCAGAGCCACGATCACCGGACGGACTCCCCGACGTCCGGGCGGAGTTACCCACACGGCAATGAGCCTGCGCTGCTCGGGTGCCTCGATGCGACGGCCGCCCAGGAGAACCTGACGCACGTCTCGCCCGAGTCGCAACGTGACGCAACTGATCCACGGGGCAGCGGTGATGGAGCCCGGAGGGTCAAGTCTGCGGGTGAGACTGAGTACGCCACCGCCGTCATGAACTTCGAGCACATCGGCATCGGCATCGGCAGGACCGTCCTCGCAGCCGCTACTGCTGTTGCCTCCCACGTACCGCCACCGCTCGCCGAACCACTCCAGAAGTGCAACGCACTCGCGGGCCCGTGACGATTTGGGACGCCACACGATCCAGATCCCGCCGACACCGGCAGCGTCGTCGACGTCAGCCGACACCACGCTCACCACACGCCGCGGCATCCACCACGGTTGCGGCGCGTCACCCGCCAGCGACCGCTGCACCACACTCCGCAGGAAACACTCCCGCCCAGAACCCGCCCACCCGACCTTGCCCCATGCCTGCATGTGTATCCGATACCCGGTGCCCGGGACATCAGGCCGCAGCCACCTCACCAGTCGGTCAACGCAGCCCGCCCGCTCCGGGCGGGAGGTCTCCTCCCGCTTTCGGGACTGACAGACGAGAAAGCAGGAACCGGTGCGTCAGTTGCTGGGCGCACGTCATCAGGTCGATGGCGCCGCCCTCGACACGTCGACGCCGAGCCGCGACAAGGCGCACCTCCTCAGCAGCTCCGCACCTGCTCCCTGCCCTGTTCGGCGGTTCTCTGCCGGGGCGGTACGGATCCATGTAGCGTCAACGCCAGGGGATGAGATGAACTTCGACGAGAACGAATCACCGTCTGTTCGAGAGGCACGCTTCGCGGCAGAACGAGCTGAACGGAGAGCGGCACGCAAGGCTGCGTCGCTCGACTCGCGGGGAGCCCATATCGGTGCCGCTGTCGTGACCATCGCCCTGGTCGTCCTCGGCTGGTTCGGCAAGCTGCTCGCTCTGGGCGTCGTCAGTGGAGTTTTCGTGCTCTTGTTCGCCGCTGCGCTCACCTGGGCCTACGCAGACGGGGACCGTGGCAGGCACGCACTCCAGCGCGCCTACAACATCACCTTCGGATGGGGAGACGGCATTTGAAAGCCAAGGCCGAACCATTGGGGGCATGTTGACTGGCGACGTCGACTCGGTAGGGAGTGGTCCGAGGTGCGCCGATGAGCTGGGCCTCCCGTTGGTGCAGGCCTGAGTTCCACGACCCCGAGCTCGATACCACCAGCAGTGCTCCTACCGTCATCTGGAAAGCCGCGATTGATTGCCGCTAAAGGAAGGACTCTTCGTTTCCTGTGAGAGCTCCGGGCGTGGTCGGGGCGACGGAGCAGGGGGTGCGCAGAGGGACTGACCTCAGCGGTCACTCGGGTGCCGCGGCTTCTCAGCGGCGATGGGTCAGGACCGCTATGTCCGCGCCGAAGCCGACCACCAGCCGCCCGTCGGGCGCCACCGTCAGGCCCCTGACACGGGAGGGAAACGCGTGCGCGCCGATCTGCTGCCCTGTGCTTGCGTCCCACGTCCACACGGTTCGGTCGCCGCCGGCGACGACGACGGGGCGACCGTCCAGCATGCCGGTCGCCCCCGAGCGCACCTCACCGGTGTGGCCCGTCAGCGGCGGTGCCAGCAGCTCGCCCGTGGTCAGGTCCCAGAGATGGACGCCCTCTGTCCTGTCGCCGGTCAGAATGACGTTGCGGCCTTCGAGTTCCCCCAGGGCCAGGGCGCCCGGTCGCCGCGGCTGCACTCCGATCCATCGGCTCGCGGTCAAGTCCCAGACACGGCCTTCCGTGGTCACGCCGACGAAGCTGCCGTCGACCACCGCGAAGAGGTCGATGGAGGGGCTGGTGTATTCGCTGGTCGATCGTCCGTGCAGCTCTTGACGGGTGGTCAGGTCCCATATACGCACCGTCCTGTACCGATCGTCGCGCGTGAGGAGGGTAAGCCGTCCGTCCACCGTCCCCGCCGCCAGGAGGTCCACGCCGGCGGTGTGGCCGGTCAGGGGCTCACCGAGCTGTCCCTCGCCGCCGAGGTCCCAGATCCGCACACTCGTGTCCGAGCCGCCGGTGACGATGACGCGACTGCCGTCCACGTCGGCCGTGATGAGCCCTGTCACGGAGCCGGCATGACCCGTCAGCCTGCCGCCACCCGTCCCCTTCTCACCGTCGAGGTCCCAGATGCGGACTGACCTGTCGTCGCCTCCGGTGACCGCGAGCTGTCGTCCGTTCACCACCGCCGTCGCCGTTCCCCGCACGGCCGCCTCGTGACCCGTCAGCGACGGCTGCAACGGCCGGAGGGTGGCCAGGTCCCACACGCCGACTGCTCCATGGCCCGTTGCGACGAGCGCGGCGGGACGGTCGGCGAGCACCGTCACGGCCGCCGTTTCCACGAACACGGCCGCGGGCTCACCGACCAACTCCCGTGTGGCCAGGTTCCAGACGTGCACCTCGTAGGCGTTGGCGCTGACGGCGATCGGGCACCGGCACTCCGGATCCGCCACCAGAAAGTGCGCCGCGGCGTTGACGTCCAGACTGACGCAGCGCCCCACATCCCCGTCACCGTCACTGTCGCCTTCCACCGTCCGGTCGGACGCCCCCTCCGCGAACACGGGAGGCTCCTCGGGAGGTTCGCCCAGGGGGCCGAACTCCCGTCCCGTGATCAGGTCCCACAGTCGGACGGTCTCCTCCCCCGTGATCAGATCCGTCGCCGCGAGTTCCTTCGAATGGCTGGTGACGGCGACGGGACGGCCGTCGACCACCGCCGTCGCCAGAGCGGACACAAAGCCGGTGCGGATGGCCAACGGTTCAGCGTGCGGGGAGAGCGTGGCGAGATCCCACACTCTCACCACGTCGTCGACGCACGCGCCGACCACGACCGGCCGGCCCTCGACCAGTCCCGCGGCCAGCGATTTCACCCAGGAGTCGGCGTCGGCGGAGCACATACCGACCAGTTCTCCCCGCGCCAGGTCCCACACTCGGACGCTTCGATCGGAACCGGCGGTCACCGCGACGGGTCGGCCGTCCAGCACCGCCGTCACCAGCGCAGCGACGGCCCCGGTGCGCGCGGACACGGCCTTGCCGAGCCGGCTGCCCGTCGCCAGATCCCACGCGTGCAGCGTGCCGTCCCGACAACCGGCGACAGCGATACCACGGCCGCCCACGACCACGGTCGCCAACGCGCTCACCTTGGCCGGCACCGGCAACGCGTAACGCAGCCGGCAGTCCAGGTCGCTGCCGGTAGCCCACTGCACGACCCAGGGGTCGTCCATCCCCTGGCGGACTGCGACCTGGGCGATGTCCCTCGCCAGTTCTCGGTTCCCGTACCGGGCGGCGTCCAGCGCCAGTACCTGCCGCCGCACCCCCGCGCCGGCGTCACGGTGCACATGCCCCGACGTCCGGTACACGGCAGCCGCCAGCGTCTCCTCCTGCCCGTCAGCGCCGTCCAGGCACGCGAGGATCAGCTCCGGATCCCCGTGCACCAGCCATCCCGGATCGGTCAACCGGCCTCCCGCCGCCCCACTGTCACGGGCCGGACCGCTGCTTCGGCGTTCACCAGACATGACCGGCATGGTAGCCACGCCACCCTCGTCAGCCACCGGGGCACTCACTCCGGGGAGGCGTCTCCCGCAGCAACACAGGCCAAGGGGTCGTCGGTCGGGTGACGAGCGGAGCGGAAAGCTGCCGGACACCAGGCTGCCTCCTGATTGTCAGTGCCGTCTGCGAGACTCGTCCCATGATTCCGAAGCTGCCCTTGGACAGCCCTCGCTGGCGTGGTTTGGACGGTGTGAAGGCCGAGGAGGTGCAGGTGCTCCTGGAGCAGTTGGCCTCTGCCGGTGCCACCGGGGGCAGCGACGCGTGGCGGCGCACCTGGGCGGATCTGTCCGGCGGCCTGTTGGACGACGGGGTCGTCGCCGACGGGGCCTATGCGGCCCTGCCGCATCTCGTCGAGGCGGCAGCGGTCCTGCCTCCGGAACAGACCGTGGAATTCTGGGTGGACCTCGGATTCCTGGTGACCGCCGATTACCGGCCACCCGTCCCGGCCGATCTTGAGGCGGGCTTCGGCGCCGCTCTGCGGCTGGCCGAGCGGGCGGCCGCCCGGAGCCTCCTCGCCGCCGATGTTCCCGGACCGGTCTGTGCGCGACTCGCCCTCTCCTGCGTGGCCTTGGCCGGACACCACATGGGCGAGGTGCTGTGGCAGTTCCCGGAGGAGGGGGAGAGCGAGCTCCTGTTGTCGTGTCCCGCGTGCGGAAGCGAAACGGAGCTCCCCGACTTCTGCGTGGACGCGGCGCGTCCGCCCTTCGATGCGTCACTGCTGCCTGAACCCTCCACCCATGTCCGGCAGGACGGACATCCCTGGAGCGAGGCCGCCGCTGCCTTGCGGGAGGAGGCCCTGGGGGAAGACTGGGAGCCTTTTCTGCGGGTGGCTCGCGACGTGGCGGCGCAGGGGGTCTCCTACGAAACGCCAGGACAAGCCGTCCTGTGCCTGGTCGCCGGCATCGTCGCGGTCAGGGGCACGCCGCAGCGGGCCGCGGGGGAACTGGCCCGCCGGCTGATGTCCCTCACCGGGCACTTCGACTGCTGGGACTGCGAGCGGACGTGGACGATCGCGGACGGCCTGGCGGAGAGCCCGGACGGTGCGCTCTCCCCACACCGTCCGGATCGGGTCCCGGCGGACTCCGACGGGGCGGCGGCCACAGCGCAAGCGGCGGCGGCGACGGCGACGGCGACGGCGACGGCGACGGCGACGGCGACGGCCGGAGGAACCAGCCGAGCGGCGCCCCGGTTCCGGCAGGAACAGAACGCGGTGATCACGGCCGACGGCACGCTCTGGGGCCGTATATCGGTGTTCTCCGATTCCGTGCCCGGTTCGGCCGGAGGTGTCGACGCCCTGGCGGTGGTGTCCCGCCCCGGTCGGCCGACCCTCGTGGCCGGCGGCGGGGACAAGGGCGTGGTGTGCCTGTGGGACGCGACCGACGGCCGACTCGTCCACGACCCGCTGCCAGGGCATCCTGACGCCGTCCGCTCGATGACGCCCCTCCCGCTGCTCGACGGCCGCGTTCTCCTCGCAAGCGGAGGCGACAGCGGGACGATCGCCGTCTGGGACCCCTTCACCGGGCAGCCGGTGCGCGCACCTGCCGGCGACCGGCCCGGCGGGGTGACCGCGATGTGCACCGCTGTCGTCCCCGACGGCGGCACCCTGCTCGTCACCGCCACCCCACGAGGCGCCGTCCGAGTGTGGGAACCGGACACTGGTGAGTGCGTCAGCCGCCTCAACCCCTACGGCAGTCCGATCCGGTCGATCACCGCCGTCCCGATCTCCGCCGACCACACTCTGATCGCCGCCTCGGACACCGCGGGCCGCGTGCACGTGTGGGATCCAGCCGTCGACGACCCCTGGGAGAGCGGCGCGGCCGTGCAACTGGACGCACGGGCGCTCGCCGGTGCCGACCACCAGGCGGCGGCCGTGGAGGCTGTCCTGACGCCCGACCGAACCATGCTGGCCACGGCAGACGGCCTCGGTGTCGTCATGCTGTGGGATCCGGTCACCGGCGCCCCGGTCGGCGACGGTCTGCCCAGCTCCACAGGCACCGCCGGCCCGCCGCTCATCACCGCCGCCACGCCGCACGGCGGCCGCACGGTCCTGGTCGCCGGCGCCCGTCACGGTCACCGGCTGCGGCTGTGGGAACCGGAGACCGGCGCGGTGCGGCACATCGCCCTGGAGGTGTCGCCCACCTGCCTGGCGACCGCGGGCGCGGACCTGATCGTCGGACATGACCGCGGAGTCCTCAGCCTCCCGCTCACCAGACAGTGAGCGCGATCGGCCCCACGTTCAGAACACCATGGCGTAGACGGCGGTTCCCAGGAGGAGGAGGGCCAGGGCCAGGACGACCGTGCAGGTGAGACGGAACCGGAATCTGCCCCAGTACTCCGCCCGCTGACCTTCACGGGTGTCGGTGCGCCAGACCGCCGGGATGTCGACGCGACCTTCGGCGATAGCCGTCGCCGCCCGCCGCGCGTCACCGGGGTGGTAGGAGTAGTAGGTCGGCGCCGCCCCGTACGTGCCCCGGCTCTCCCCGCCGTACCGGCGGACGCGGACATCCGCACGATGAGCGGCGCCCGGCAGCCAGTCCTCACGCACCGGCCACAACGCGGCGACCTCCCGGCTGTCCAGCCAAGGCTCCTCATCGTCCACTGACTCGGGTACCCCCGGATCCGGCGTTCGCGGCATGCTTCCCCCTCGCTGCGGCAAGCCCCCAGTACACACCCGCCGCCCGGCATGCCGACAGAGTGCCTGCGATGGGTCCCGATCATCGATCCCCGGCTGACCGTGAATGAAGGCGGCAATGAACATGCCTCCGCTCAGCAGGCCCTTTGCCATGGGTCATCTAGGCTGACGCGGTGACTGGTGACCAGGAGCGGGTGCAGCCGTCGGGTGTGTGGGCCACGGCGGTGGGAGTGGCCAGGGTGCGGGCGCTGGAGACCGAGCGGGAGAACGCGCTGTTCCAGGACCCGCTGGCACGGGCTTTCGCCGCCGCCGGCGGATTGTGGCCCTCCTCGCCGCCGCCGGGTGACGAGACCGGGCGACGCCGCCGACTGGCCGTGTCCTTCTCCATCGTCATCAGAACGAAGTTCCTCGACGACCTGTTGCAGCAGGCCTCCGCGTCCGGGATCCGGCAGGTCGTCCTGCTCGGCGCGGGCATGGACAGCCGGGCCTTCCGGATGGACTGGCCCGAGGGAACAAGACTGTTCGAGGTCGACACCGCCGCGCCGCTGGACTTCAAGGCTTCAGTGCTGCGCCAGGAACAAGCCGTCGCACGCTGCGAGCGGATCACCGTCGCGGTGGATCTGCGTGAGGACTGGCCCGGTGCGCTGGCCGCCGCAGGGCACGACCCGGCGGCGCCGACCGTGTGGATCGCCGAGGGGCTGCTGATCTATCTGCCTGAGGACGCGGTGGAGCTGCTGCTGGCCCGGGTCAGCGCTCAGTCGGCGACAGGCAGTCGGATGGGGCTGACGTGGGGCTCACGCGGCGTCATCGAGCGCTTCGGCGCCGACGCCACGCCGGGGTCGGCGGCGTCCATGTGGGTCTCGGAGATGCCCGCCGACCCGGTGGGCCGTCTGGCGGAGCACGGTTGGGAGGCCGACTGTCACACCCTGCGCGAGCGCGCCGCCGCCTACGGCCGCCCGATCACCGCCCCACCCCAGCGCGAGGAGCAGCCCGGCGGCCTGATCTCGGCGGTCCGCCGGTAGAGCGGCTCCCGGCCCCAAGTGCGCATCAGGAACGTTCGCTTCGTTGCGGTCTCCGGCCCGGGACTGAGGGACGGTTGAAGGCCACGTGAAGCGGACCGAGAGCCTTGGCCTCCAAGAGACCGGCGCTCCTCGCCGTTGCTCAGAAGCTACGTCTGAGCCCTGCATCACAAGCCCGAGATCGTAAAAAGGATGCCCTCGCGCTCTCTCCCCCGAGCGAGGGCGTGCCGTGTGGCTGACTCAGGAAGCAGGGGTCCGGCGGCACAACAGCCCCATACCCCGCGCCACTATGATCTCGCGGTGAAGATCTGGACGAACCCCCCTGCCAGGGCCGACGTCGAAGCGGTCGTTCGCGGCTACTTCAGCCTGCTTCGAGCCGGAAGGATCCCTGAGGCCGAACAGCTCATCGATCACTACCCGGTCCGGCACGTGCTCAAGTCGCTGTGGACCGGCTCCGTCGGGGCGAGCATCGATGAGGACGAGGCGAGCGGCAGCCCTACTCCCGATGAGTGGGAGCAGGACCTGTCCTGGCTCGGCGAACTCGATCTCGCGGACTTCCGCTGGGGCCACACCGGCAGCCATGTCAACGTCGACATCACCTACCGCGCGCAGAGAATCGAGGTGGAACTGGGATTCCGGGTCAGACCCACCGATGCCGGCTGGGTGCTCACAGGACCGGGCACCTACTGGTAGGACACGTGAAAGAGCAGCACGATCGGTGTCAGGGAGATTGTTCCGCTGGCGGACCATCACATGTGTCGATCAGCGGGGGGGAGTTGTCGCAGACGATCGCGATCCGCACCGTCCGGAGGGGCGAGGGTGCGCAGGCGGCAGCGGCAGAACTCCAGGAAGTGAGTGCGTGCTTCAGCGGACTGATGTGGCCGTAGAGCTTGTCCTTGGCCAGGTCCAGGGCGGCGAACGGGTGCCGTGTCCCGCCGTAGCGGTTGTAGGTCACCCGGCTTCGGCGGCGAGGCTCCCGGTCGGGATCCTTGTGCCTGCCGCCGCGCTCGGCCCACTGCCGCCCTGCGTGCCGCATCAGCACGCGCGGACCCGGCCGGCTTCTATCCGCAGCCTCTCATCGGCTGACCCCTTGGCCGAGACGGAACGGCGTGCCGGGGCGTGCGGGCATCCATCCCTGGCTCAGAGCACTGCGGACACGGGCCCGGACCACTCCCGGCACGATGGGGGACATCGAGTGCGACGGCCCCACGACAAGAACAGAGCCCTGGGGATCGACGTGCTGGACCACGAACGAAGCCCCCAGCCCACCTCTGCAGGACACACACTCCGAATCCCTGCGCACCTGCCACCGGTAATCAGCGCCGTCCACCGTGATCAGCCGTGAGTGTCGCTGGCTGAGAGCCATCTCCAACCTCCCTGTCAAAGCTGCGTCCAGCCAAGACGGAGTCCTGCACACCGCCAAAAGAGGGGCATCATAACGGGGCGAACGTTGCCTGGTGCGGGGCCTGTGGACTGGAATCAGAATGAGGTCTCTGGAATTCCAAGGCGGCGTGTCAGTGGTCGCAAGCGAGAGTCCCGACCAGGACCATGACCAGCACCGCCGCCGCCTGCTCTGGCGGCGCGATTGGCGGGGCCCCGGTACCGTCTTCGTAGCCTGGCAACGGGGTTACCGGTTCCCGGAGTTGCCGCGACCTGCGGCCGCCCAGTGAGGCCGGGGTCTGGCGGTCTGGGCCCGCTTGACGAGGGAGGGTATGTCGTGGCCGGTCTCGCCACGGGACTTCCGCAAGGATGTCGGTCGCTGCCCGATGGGTGCGGGCCGCACGGCCTGCGACCGCATCCCCCGGAAGGCTCGCGCACGGAAGGCTTCTCGGCCGATGTCCCCGAACCGGTCGGCCGGGAAGCATCGACGACACAGATCAGGACCGGAGACGTTAAATGGCTGCCGAACACACACCTGACGGCATGGAAGCCCGCGAGGACCGTGCCGACGCCGAGGAAGGACTCGCCGCCAACCGGGCCCTGTGGGACGACCTCGCCGAGTTCCACGGAACGGATCCCGCGGACCGGTCGTATGACGTGGAGTCCTTCCTCGCCGGCGGGCAGACGCTGCGCGGACTCGAGCGGGAACTCGCAGGCGACGTGGCCGACAGGGATCTCCTCCACCTGCATTGCCACTTCGGGATGGACACCCTGAACTGGGCTCGCCTCGGCGCACGCGCCACCGGCGTGGACTTCTCCCCCAAGGCGATCCGACGAGCACGCGAACTGGCGGAACGGGCCGGTCTGGAAGCGGAGTTCGTGGAAGCGGACGCCCAGCGTCTCCCGGACGCTCTCGCCGGCAGGTTCGACGTGGTCGTCGCCACCTACGGAGTCCTGTCGTGGATCGGGGACCTCGACGCCTGGATGGGCGGCGCGGCGGCGGCGCTGCGGCCCGGCGGCCGACTGGTGCTCGTCGACCTCCACCCCGTCTTCCAGACGGTACTCACCTTCGACCCCTTCGTGGCCGACTGGCCCTACGGCGGCGGCGCGCCACAACACGACGCGATGACGGGCACCTACGCACACGCCGACGCTCCCACGGAGCCGAAGAAATCCACCCAGTACCCGTACTCGGTCGGCGAGATCGTCACGGCGGCCGCCGCGGCCGGACTGGTCGTGGAACGCCTCGGCGAGCACACCGAGACCGAGACCGACGGGCGCCACATCCTGCCGCAAGGCCCGGACGGTCTCTATCGGTTCCCCTTCAGCGACACCTACCTGCCCATCCTGTACTCCCTCAGCGCGGTTCTCCCGGCGCCGGTGATCTGACGTCGCGCCCGGACCGTGGGCCCAGTGGACTCTCTGCATAGCGGGTTGTGCATTCCCCGCCAACGACAGGGGGCGGTCGGCGGATCATGATGGTGGTCGCCGCGAGAGGCACACGGGCGGCTGAGCAAGTAACGCTAATACAGGGCTCGTTGCCTGACGACGCCGTACGTCCCGTCGAACCTGCCCCGGCTGTCCGTGCCTGCCCCGCGCACGGGCTCCTTGTGACAGGATCCGTCGTCGGCCACGTCGGCCACTGCCGACCGCAGTCGAAGCTGCCTCAACTTCCGTTCTAACAAGGGTCCATAGGATGCGTAGAAACGGCCTGCGAGCCGCAGTGGCCACCGTTTGTCTGGCGGTGGCCACACTGTTGGCGCCGGCGAACGCCGCTGAGGCGGCCCCCGGCGACAACCCCGGAGCCCTGACCGCGCTCACCTCGTCCGCGGAGTTGGCGAAGCTCCGACTGGTCGAGCACCGCGTTCCCACCTCCTCGCTCGACAACCTGGCCGACGAGATGGGCACGTCCCGCGGGGTCGACCAGGTCCTCGCCAGCGCCAACCACACGATGCGCAACGCGGCGGCCTGCTCCGGCACGGAGACCGCCGCGCTGCCGGTGAAGCCGACCGCTCAGGTCGCGTACTGCTGGGACACCGGGGACGCGGTCACCCAGGACTGGCTGCCGCAGTCCGTGACGTCCTCCGGGGACGCGGACAACGACGGCGTGTGGGGCGACAACAAGGTGATCCTGTCCGGTTGGGGGCAGAACGGCACCACCACCACCGACCACATGGGCCGTATCGCGTTCATCGACGCCAACAACCCCAGTGCGTTCAGATACCGCTGGGTGCTGCCCGTCGTCCCGCTGAACGGCGGCACCGACTACCGCGCCCTCAAGACCCACATGGGCGGCATGGTCTGGTACCAGGACAAGCTGATCGTCACGTCCTGGGAGAAGGACGCCGACAACAACGTGATGTACGTCTTCGACATGAAGCGCATCCTCCAGGCGACCGTCAACAGCTCGGCCATCGGCAAGGTGAGCGGCGGATGGTCGGCAGGCGGCTACCAGTACGTGATGCCGGCCATCGGCTCCTACAGCCTGGCCGGCGGGGCCTGCAGCTCCGCCAACGACGACTCCCTGCCGTGCTTCGGATCCATCTCACTGGATCGCAGCAGCACTCCGGACAGCCTGGTCGCCACCGAGTGGTTCTCCTCCGGCGGCGCACAGCCGGCCCGCATCTGGCGGTACGACTTCGGCTCCGAGCCCGGCTACCTCGCCAAGGACAGCAGCGGCCGCGTGAACGCCTCGCAGGCGTACGAGACGAAGGCTGTCGGACTGCAGGGCGTGCTGTCACACAGCGCGACCAGCGGCGGCACACCGAACTTCTACGTTGACGACGCGCGCGGCGGCGTCGGCCAGCACGGCATCCTGTGGCGGCAGAACACCGGCGGAGCCAAGGCAGCCGCCAACTGCGGGCAGGACATTACGTATGCCTGTTGGGGCCAGCACACCGAGAGTATGTCGTACTGGTGGAGCACAGGTCAGGTGTGGACGCTCACCGAATGGGCGGCAGACCGCGCGGGCCACTGGTCCGGCGCCGATTCGGCGATTCCTCAGCGCGTGCTCTTCTCCGTGCCGCTCTCCTCGATAGACGCCTCTCTCAACTGACAGCGGCGTCGACGACGGATCGGAACGGCACACCGCGTTCCGATCCGTGAGCAGTTCGGGCCCATGTCATCCGGGGCCCGTTCATGCATGATGACGGGATGAACCATGGCGACCAGCGCTTCCACGTCATCGTGCTGTCGAACTTCGCGAAGGGCTTCGACAAGTACGCGTGCGCCTACGGCAAGGCGGGGATCCCGCAGAGCACCTATCCCGACCGCTTCCATCTGCTGACCCGTGCGGAGTTGGGAATCGGCGTCGGCAAGGCACGACTCCTGCTGGACCGTCTGGCCATTCCCGGAGACCGGCTGCTGGTGCTGGAGACCACAGTGGACCCCGACAAACTGGCGCCCAATGTGGCGACCGGCCTCGGCAGGGAACTGCACGAGGCCCGCATCCGGCTGTCGGCAGTCCACGAGCTCGACCACGTGGGCGAGGAGCACGGCGAACGCGGCGAACGCGATGAGTTCACGCTGCGCCCGACCACTGTCGAGGATGCGATGGCGGCCTCGCTGCCCCTGCAGGGGTCGGCACTGCGTCGCTACGCCGACACACGACCGCGCTCCGTGTCGATCCTGCCGGTCGCCTCCGCCTGCCAGGCCCGGTGTTCGTTCTGCTTCTCCTCGGCCTCGATCTCCAGCGACCAGGCGCCGGCACGGGTGCCGTGGGACGCGGTCGCCCACTGGCTGGAGCGCGCCCGTGCGGCGGGCGCCGAGCGGGCGGTGATCACCGGTGGCGGGGAGACCACCCTCATACCGTTCGAACAGCAGCTGCGACTGGTGTCCGCCTGCTCGGCGGCCTTCCCCAAGGTCGTCCTCATCACCAACGCGCACACCCTCGCCAAGGGCGGGCACGCTGACCGAGCCGACCGCCTCGCGGCGCTGAGCGGCGCGGGCCTCAGCGTGCTGGCGGTCTCCCGGCACCATCAGGACGATGTCGTCAACGAGCGGCTGATGATGCTGCGCACACCGGTGAGCTCGGTGATCGACGCCTGGCGCACGGAACGTGACCGCTGGCCGGGGCTGCGGATGAGGCTGATCTGCGTGCTGCAGCACGGTGGCGTCGCCGACGGGGCCGGGGTCGCCGACTACCTCTCGTGGGCCGCCGCCCTCGGCGTCGAGGAGATCTGCTTCAAGGAGCTCTACGTGTCCACCAGCACCGAGTCGCTCTACTTCGAACGCGCCGCCAACGTCTGGAGCCGAGAGCACCAGGTGTCGCTGTCCGTGGTCACCGGGTTCGCCGAGCAGCACGGCTTCGCGCTGGCGAGCCGCCTGCCCTGGGGCGCGCCGGTCTACCACGGCGACTGGGACGGACGGCCGATGCGGATCGCCGCGTACACCGAGCCCAGCCTGCTCTGGGAACGCACCCACGGGATCGCGCGCAGCTGGAACGTGATGGCCGACGGACGCTGCTTCGCCTCCCTGGAGGACCGGGCCAGCGAGATCGTGCCGGAAGGTGCGACGGCATGAGGTTCGAGGAGTTCCAGGAGTTCCGGCAGCGTGAACTCATCGGTTCCCCGTCGCTTCTGGACGCCGCCGAGACCAACGTGTACAGGGCGCTCGCGCCGATGCGGCCGGAACCGCCTGCCGACGTGAGCACGGTGCACCGGTGCGATCTCGCCCGTGCCTGGCTGCGGCGCTTTCAGCTGCCGGAAGAGTGGTCCGGTCACGCCATGGTCTGTCGGGGGGTCCGGCACGGGCTCAGTGTGGTGTTCCAGCGGCTGCACGCCGTGCAGGCGCGGCTGTGGCTGCCCGGCGACGTGTACCCGGTCTACTTCGAGCTGGCCCGCGCTGCGGGCCTGGAGCCCGCGTCCTACCCGACGCTGCCGACGCCGGTCCTGCCGAGCTCGCCGGCGGACGACCGGGCCGAATACCTGCTGCTCGCCAACCCCAGCAAGCCGCTCGGCCGCTACCTGTCCGAGGCCGAGTGCGCCGCGGTGATCTCGTGGCTGCGCGCATCGCCACGCCGCCGTGTGCTGATCGACAGCGTCTACGACCTGGGGGTCCCGTTCGCCGTCGGCACACGGCGACTGCTGGACACCGGTTGCGCGGTCCTGTTGCATTCGGTCACCAAGGGCTGGCTGTGGCCGCGCACCTTCGGCGTGGTCCTGCTGGGTCCGGAGCACGCCGGGCACGCCGGGCACGCCGGGCAGGCTGGACAGACGGAATGGGCGGAGTGGGCCGAATCGTTCCGGTCGGACTCGCCGACGCCGGAGCAACTGAGGCTCGCCGACCGACTGTTGACCGAGCACAGCGACATGCCCCGGCAAGTCGTCGACGAACTGGCGGCACGGGCCGAGCGGCTGTTCCAACGATTGCCGGACGACGTGATCGGGGCCATCCCCACGGCCAGCCGGACGTGCCCCGGCAACTACTTCTTCCCCGTCGGCATCCCAGCGGAGACACTCCGGCGTGAGTACGGCGTGCTCGCCATGCCGGTCAGCGTGTTCGGGGAGACCAGCTGGCCCGGCTCCGTCCTGACCAGCCTGGCCGACACGTTCGGCCCGGCGCCGGGCGATGGGCCGATGAACCGTTGAAGGGCGCGGCCGCCGCGATCTCGTGACCTCGGAGAGGGAGCGTCGACGTTCAGTTCTCCTGATCGGCCCAAGTCGCCGCGAATGCCCGCCGATCGGAGAAGCGAAGACCGGAGAGCATCCCCCGAGTGGCTTGACCGTTGAGCCAGCACACCTGCTCGGGGCCGCCGTCGCCGGTGTCGAACAGGCAGCACACTCCCCCGCTGTCGGCGGTGAGGTCGGTGAACGCCTTCCTGATGTTCACCGACCGCGCGAACGTGCGGCTCATTCCCGTCGTCGCCGCCCAGCAGTCCACCGACGCGTAGCCAGGGTGCAGAAGGGACTCGAACCGGATCACCGCGTAGATGTACCCGATCTGGATGCGCCCGTCGGCATCGGGGTCGGCGCCGCTCGTCTGCGCGTACTCACGCAGTGCGTCGTCGAGCTCGAACATGAGGGACATGTCGAGCTCGAGCGTGCTGCTCGTGGAGCAGTCGACCGGCTCGCTCTCGAATCGGGACGTGAACGGGAGGACGAGCCGGTCACCGCCGGGCAGGGTGACCTCCAACGGCGGCACGGCACGAGCCGGTGGCGCCAGCTCCGCCAGATTGGCCAACACCCTGCCGACGTTCCGAGGACGCACATAGATGTCGTAGCTGTAGGTGAGCCCCACATCTCCCCCTGTCCCAGACCGACTCACACCCTCTCACGCCCCCCGGGCGCTTCTCGCACCGATCCCTCATGGGACCGAGGCCGCCCTCTCGCCGTCGACCGCCAAGTCCGGCATCCGACATCCGGCGTCCCACTCCCCGTTCCCCAAGGTGATTCAGCGATTCAACGAGATCATGTGGAGTCGCCAGCCGAGACGCTGCGCCCTACGCTGGGAACATGGGCCTTGTCGGCCGCTCCGGGAGACTTCCAGGCACACTGATCAGGAGCGATCATGAGACGCGGCGGGCAGATTGACATCATCCCGAGCTGGACCCCGCAGACTGCTCAGATCGAGATCGAGTGGGAGGACACGGGGATCTCGGGCCCTCACCCGACGGACAAATGGTTCGGCACCATGGCGTTCATCGGCGGAGCGATCAGCCAAGAAGGGGTCTGGGAGTGGGAGCCCTCGGCGAAGACCCTTCACTTGTGGGTGCTGGTGCCGGGCGGTGAGGGGCACCGCCATCTGATCGCCACGCTCCAGCAGTTCACTCTGCCTCTGACGTCGGGCATGACGGGGAGCGGAACCCTGGCCCCCACCCTCGGGCTGCCGGTCGTCGGGGAACTGACACTGACCTGGCGCGGGCACGTCCACGGCACGTGACGCGGGTCGTCGTCCTCCGTCGCGCCGGGCTCTCAGCGGGTGATCGAGACGGCGAAGGGCGCGAATCCGTCGGCTCGGATCACGTGGGGCACGAACAGGATCGCGGCCTCCGCGGCCCGCGCGGTCACGATGCCGCCGAGGTCCGTGACCCACTCCTGTTGCCAGCCGAGGTCGGCGAGCAGTCCGCGTACCACCTGCTTGGCATCCGGGTCCGTGCCCGAGAGGAAGGCGGTCGGCGTCTGGCTGAGCGCGGCGGGCGCGGTCATCACCGTGTAGAGCATCGTGTTGAGCGTCTTGACGACGTGTGTGCCGGGGAGGGCTTCTTGAAGCTGCTCCGCGAGGCTCGAGCGGGGGTAGAGCAGGCCGACCGGCAGCCCGTCCGGTCCGTCGACGGTGGCGTTGGAGACGTCCACGAGAATCTTGCCCCGCAGTTCCTCGCGCAGCGCGACGAGTCGCTCCAGCGAGCCGGCGCCCGGGGTGGCGTTGACGACGATCTGCGCTGCCCGGACGGCGTCGGCGGCAGAGCCCGGTGAGCGGTCCGCCACGGTCACGTCGTGCCCGGCGCGGGCGAAGGCCAAAGCGAGGCTTCCGCCGACGCGGCCGTTTCCGAGGACGGCGATCATGGTCATGGTGATGTGATCCTTCCGGTGTCTGTGGTCGTGGTGGGAGTCAACGGGAGAGCGTGGTGACGGCTGCGGCGTGCACGCCGGGCGCGGCGGCCAGGAAGCTCTCGCTGTCCGGGGTCCAGGGTCGGCCGTCGGCGTCGGTGATCTGCCCGCCGGCCTCGGCGACGAGCAGCGCCCCGGGAAGCAGGTCCGCGCGGGCTCCGGCGTACTGCCAAAAGGCGTCGATCCGGCCTGCGGCCACGTTCAGCAGGTGCAGGGTGGCGGGCACGGACGTCCGCACCACGAGCGCGTCGAAGAGCATCGCGGTGATCGAGGAGCCGATGCGCCGTACGACCCCCTCGTCCTCGTCCGGCCTGGCCTGGCTCGTGGCGACGAGGCTCAGGCCGAGGTCTGTGGTCGGGGACACGTGCAGCGGGCGGCCGTCGAGGTGGGCTCCGGCGCCGGCGAGTGCGGTGTAGGTCTCACCGGTCAACGGCACGTGCACCGCGGTGAGCACCGGCTGGCTGTCGCGTACGAGGGTGGCGGTCACCGCCCACTCCGGCAGGCCGTGCAGGTGGTTGACGTTGCCTTCGGCGGGATCCAGGACCCACCATTCGCCGGACGGCAGGGCCCCGCCCGCAAGCTCGTCCTCCACCAAGCGGGCCTGTGGGCGCAGGAGTTCGAGGCGAGGGCGCAGGATGTCGAGGGCCAGGTCGTCGTTGGCGGCGAGCGCGCGCATCAGCTCTTCGCGGGTCCGGTAGCGGACCACGTCGCCGAAGCGCTCCAGCAGCGCCGAAGCCGCCGCGCGCACGGCGACAGCGGTCTGCGTGAGCAGGTCGGCGTCCGAAGCGGAGTCGGCGGCTGCAGGAATTTTGGTGGTCTGCATCGAATCGGGCATGGCGGTGCTCCCATCTGAAAGGGCGTGGTGAGGCGGACCGGGCGACCTGTGTTCTCTCGCGCCCGCACCTCGAAGGTAGGAGGGCGCATCATTAACTACAAGTGCATGTAAAGCACGCCTAGGATGACTCCCATGCAATTGGACTTGAACCTGCTCGCTGCGCTCGATGCGCTCCTGGAGGAAGGCAGCGTCGCCGGAGCGGCTGAGCGCCTGCATGTCACCGCTCCCGCGATGAGCCGAAGCCTCGGCCGGATCCGGCGCACGACGGGGGATCAGATCCTGGTGCGCACCGGGCGCACGATGACTCCGACGCCGTACGCGATCGCCGTCCGGGAGCAGGTGCACGAGCTGCTGCAGCAGGTCCGGGGCGTGCTGGCGCCGAGTCGCGAACTCGACCTCGCGGCACTCGAGCGCACCTTCACACTCCGCTGGCACGATTCGCTCGTCGGCTTCGGCGGCCCCGCGCTCCTTGCGGCCGTACGCGAGCAGGCACCCGGCGTGCGCGTGCGGTTCATCGCCGAATCGAGCACCGACACCCCCGCGTTGCGTCGCGGCGAGGTCGACCTGGAGGCGAACGCCAACCGCCCGACCGCACCCGACATCCGCACTGAACGAGTGGCGGAGACCCGGCATGTCATCGTGGTGCGACGTGGGCACCCGCTCACCCGGGTCAAGGCCGTCACCGCCGCGCGGTACGCCGCGGCCGAGCACATCACCGTCTCGCGGCGCGGGAGGCTCGGCAACGCCCTCGACGACGCTCTCGCGCGGCTCGGCCTGAGCCGACGTGTCGTGGCGTCCGCGCCGACCGAAGCAGCCGCGTTCGCGTTCGTGCGCGGCTCGGACCTCCTCGTCACGGCGCCCGAATCGACGACGCGTTCAGCCGCCGCGGATCTCGGGCTGACCCAGCTCCCGCTGCCGCTGGAACTGCCGTCGGCCGCGGTGTACCTGTCATGGCATCAGCGCTATGACACCGACCCCGCACACGTCTGGCTGCGCGACCTGGCGCGGACCGCGTTGACGGCCTCGACGTAGCCGCGCGACTGGGCGCGGACAGCCGTGCGCTGCGGGTCGCAGGGACGCCGATGCCATTCGATGTCACCGAGCTCGCAGATGTCGCCCCTCTCGCCGATGTCACAGACATTGCCGGGATCGCGATGTGCGCGATGTGCGGGCCCTGCTTGGTCGCCGTCTCCAGCGCGTCCCAGGCGTCGATCTGGGCGCCGGTGCGCGCGTCGGTCAGCACGGTGCGGGCGACCGGGTTGCCGAGCGTGTCCA
>NZ_JBEPBI010000117.1:0-24235 GCF_040299045.1 Streptomyces sp. NPDC001027 | reverse complement strand
AAAACCCGTCGGGCAATTTTAGGCGTCTGTGACGGCGCGGTGTTTCGCTGGGGTAGGGGCCGCGCCACGACATCCTGATCCTGGAGGACAGCCCGTATCGGATGGTCAGCCCCGGCCGGCAACTGCCGACCCTGAAGTCGCTCGACCGCTCACGCCGCGTCGTCCACCTGGGCTCGCTCTCCAAGACGCTCTTCCCGGGCACCCGGGTGGGCTTCGCGGTCGCCGACCAGGTGGTCGTCGGCGCGGACGGCGCCACCGGCCTGCTGGCGGACGAGCTCACCCGAATCAAGAGCATGGTGACGGTGAACACCTCGCCCGTCAGCCAGGCGGTAGTGGCCGGGATGCTGCTCGCCGCCGGCGGGCGGACCGCCGAGTTCAACGCCGGGACGGCCCGCTACTACGGGGACGCCATGCGGGCCACCCTCCGCGAGCTCGACCGGTGCTTCCCCGAGCCGGAGCGAGCGGCGCTCGGCGTCCGGTGGAACACGCCGACCGGGGGCTTCTTCCTGGCCGTCGACGTGCCGTTCACCGCGGGCACCGCGGCCCTGGAGCTCGCCGCGGAGAAGTTCGGGGTCATCTGGACACCGATGTCGTACTTCTTCCCGCGGGGCGGCGGCGAGCGCAGTCTGCGGCTCTCCGTCAGCTATTTGACGCAGCCGCAGATCGCCGAGGGCGTCGGGCGGCTGGCCGACTTCATCCGCTTCGCGGCCGACGCCAGGCCCTGACCCGACCTGACCGGCCTGATCGAACGCCGTACACCGCCGCACACATGAGGAAGGGCCCGCCGGGGAGGCGGGCCCTTCCTCATGTGCTGTGCCGTGACCGGTCTCAGCCGTAGCGCTTCATCTCGTGGAAGAAGTCGGGGACGGTCAGCAGGCTCCCGGCCGCGCTGACCTCGTCGTAGACGAACTTGGCCACCGCCAGGTCCAGCACGCCCAGACCGAACGGCGAGAACACGACCGGCCGGTCCGCCGGGGGAGTGGTCCGGCCCTCCAGCAGGTCGTAGAGGGTGCCGTCGACGAAGTCGCGGTTGCCGGCGCGCTGTTCGGCCAGGTGAGGAGAGGTGTTCGCCTTCAGGCAGTGGTCGATGTCGTCGACGATGTTGTACGAGGACAGGATGATCTCGGGGGAGAGGTCGCGCAGCGAGACGTGCAGGACGAGCGGGTTGTGGGAGAAAAGTGCGGGGTCGAGGATGTGCGGCTCGCCCGCCACCGTGGCCAGCACGACGAGGTCCGACTCGGCGATGAGTGACTCGGCGCTGTCGTGGATCGTGACCGGCCCGGCCCCGGCGCGGCTCAGATATCCCTCGAAGCCCTCCGCGTTGTCCCGGGACAGGTCGAAGACGCCGACCTCGTCGAAGGCGAGGCCGCCGGCCACGAGGTAGGTGTGCAGGTAACGGGCTATCAGCCCGACGCCGATGAAGCCGACCCGGCGCGGTGCCACACCCCGCCGGTCGGCGAGCGTGACCGCCGCCAGGGCCGCCGAGGCGGCGGTGCGCGAGGCACTGATGACCGAACTCTCCAGGCAGGCCAGCGGATAGCCGGTCGCGGTGTCGTTGAGGACGACCACGGCGGAGGCGCGCGGAATGCCGGCACTGACGTTCTCCGGGAACGACGAGATCCACTTGATGCCGTGCACGTCCACGTCGCCGCCGACCGAGGCGGGCAGCGCGATGATCCGGGAGGACGGCCGCTCGGGGAAACGCAGGAAGTACGAGTCGGGGTTCACCGTGCGGCCCTGGCCATGCAGGCGGTACGCCTTCTTGACCAGCGCGGTGACCTGCTTCTCGCGGCCGCGCAGGACATCGACGACCTGCGCGCCGGAGATGACGGAGAAGGAGGGGGCATGGGTCATGGGTGCGGGCTCCAGTGCGGATCGGTTGACAGGTCGCCCTGGCCGAAGTGTTCGCGCAGCCAGAGGTCGTCGTAGATGGAGTTCAGATAGCGCTCGCCGAGGTCGGGGGAGATCGCGACGGCCACCGGGTCCTCGCCCGGGTACTTCTCGGCCAGCCAGCGAGCGGCGCCGCTCACCACGGTCCCGGTCGACCCGCCGAGCACGAAGCCCCGAGCCGCCATCTCGCGGCAGGTGCGGATGGTGTCGGGTTCGGAGACATGCACGACGTCGTGGATGCACGACTCGTCGACCAGTTCCGGGCGGGTGCTGGTGCCCAGGCCCGGGACCACCCGGCGCTCCGGGACACCGCCGAAGGTGACCGAGCCGACGGCGTCGACTCCCACGACGGTGACGTCCGCGCGGTGCTGCCTGAAGTAGCGCGCGCACCCCATCAGCGTGCCGGTGGTGCCGGCGCCGACGAACAGCACCTCCAGGTCCGGGAATTCGGCCGCGATGGCCGGCGCCGTGTGCTCGTAGTGCGCCCGCCAGTTGTTGGGGTTGGCGTACTGATTGAGCCACACATAGCGGTCACTGCTGGCGCACAGGTCGCGGACGTATTGGATGCGGCTGTTCAGATAGCCCAGATTGGCATCCTGTGTGGTGATCACCCGGACGTCCGCGCCCAGGGAGCGCATCAGCCGCTGGGTCGTGGAATTGCATCGGGGGTCGGTCACACAGACGAAGCGGTAACCCCGGTCGGCCGCGATGATGGCCAGGGCGATGCCGAGGTTTCCCGAGGAGGACTCCACCAGGACCGAGTCGGGTCCGATGAGGCCGTCCCGCTCCGCGGCTTCCACCATGGCGATGGCGGCCTTCAGCTTGATGGACCCGGCGAAGTTGAAACCTTCGCACTTCAGGTACAACGGCGTTCCGTTCACCCGGCGCAGATCCAGGTAGATATCCTCGACATTGAATTCGTGCGGGGAGCTGATAATAGGCATGGCGCCGGACACCTCGGCAGGACGGAAATGGATAGGGGGAAAGCGGTCAAGGTGCGACCGAAAGCCTGAAGTGAAGAAAGAAGAGTCGAAAGGATGAGTTGACCATCTCGGTGCTCAGATCCCCTGGCCTGAGCCCGAACTCTCATTTACCCGGTGAGCGGGTGAATTCGGTATCCGATCGCCCCGGCATCGATTACCGTACTTCACGGGAAGTGGCCCGGCAAGAACCGGATATTTCCTGGACAGCTGATATCGGATAATTGCCGCCGATCACAAGGAGCGGATTCGTGACGATCGAGGAATGCCTGCTCGGCCCTGCCGGACTCCCGGAACTGGCCATCGCGCCCGAGGAGTTGCGGCGTGCCCGGGAACTGGCGCTCACCCGCGACCACCCGGTCGACCTCGCGGACGCCGTGATCACCCATGTGGAGCGCTTCGCCCGGGAACGGGGCCGGCCAGCCGTCCGGGACGCCCGCGGCCGCCTCGACTACGCCGAACTTGCCCAGGAAGCACGTCGGCTGGCGGCCCTGATGGAGCGTTCGGGGGTCGGCCCGGGCAAGGTCGTCGCGGTCGGCGGTGCGCGCGGCACCACGGTCGTCGCCGCCTTCCTGGCCACCGAGCTGCTCGGTGCGCTCTACCTGCCTGCCGACGCCCACTGGCCCGCCCGCCGGGTCGCGGATGTCCTCGACACGGCCGGGGCCGTCCTGCTCCTCAACACCGACCCGGACGCCGTCTCACCCTCGCTCGCCGAGGGCGCCGCGCAGGCCGATGTCCCGGTCGTCCGCGCCGCCGAGGCCGCCGGCCACGACCTCTGGCAGGGCCCGGCCCGGCTGGAGAGCCAGGGCCAGCCCCGGTACGTGTTGTTCACCTCCGGTTCCACGGGTCGGCCCAAGGGGGCCGTGGTGGAGCACCAGGGCATGCTCAACCATCTCTTCGCCAAGGTCGTCGACCTCGGGTTGACCGGCGACGACGTGGTCGCGCAGACGGCCCCGCTCGGCTTCGACATCTCGATCTGGCAGATGCTCTGCCCGCTGCTGGTCGGCGGCGAGGTCAGCGTGGTCGCCGACGCGACCGCCCACGACTCGGTAGCCTTCGCCCGCCTCGTCGACGAACACCGCGTCACCGTCGTGGAGTTGGTCCCCACCATGGTCCGCCTGCTGCTGGACGACCTGGCCGCCGCCCCTGAGGCCGGGCAGCTGGCCTGGCTGCGCTGGATGCTCGCCACCGGCGAGGAGCTGCCCACCGAGGTGGCCCGCCGATGGCTTGAGGAGATGCCCCAGGCCGGACTGGTGAACGCCTACGGCCCGACCGAGTGCTCCGACGACGTCACTCACCACACCGTGCTCCCCGCCGACCTCGGTCTCCTGCGCCTGCCGATCGGCACGCCGCTGGTCAACACCCAGCTCTACGTGCTGCGCGGCGAGGAGGACGGCTGGCAGGCCTGTGAGCCGGGCGAGACCGGGGAGTTGTTCGTCGGCGGGGTCGGCGTGGGGCGCGGGTACGTCAGTGACCACGACAAGACCCGGGCCGCGTTCTTCCGCGACCCGTTCCGGGACACGCCCACCGGGCGGCTCTACCGCACCGGTGACGCCGTGAAGGTCCTTCCGCAGGCGGCGCTGCAGTACCTCGGCCGGGTCGACCGCCAGGTCAAGCTCGCGGGAGTCCGGATGGAGCTCGGCGAGATCGAGGCGGTCCTGCAGCGTCACCCCGCGGTCGGTGCGGTCGCGGTCGTCGTGCACGACTTCGCCGTCGGCCGTCGCTAGCGGTGTCCTGTTCAACCAGCGCAGCGCCTCAGTTGGCCGGTTCCGTGGAACCGGCCAACTGAGGCGCTGTGGTCGTATCGGGGCATGTCGAAGGCGCCGCCCGCCGGTGGTAGGCCGGGGGACGGCGCCTTCGACATGCCGTTGGGTCGTCTCTTCTAGGGCTTGGTCATCTTCACTCCTGCGTCGCGTGTCTGCTTGCTCGTGGGTGTCGTTGAGCTGGTGTGACACCTGAGGAGATGGCCGAAGTCCGGGAGGACTTGGAGACGTTCGCGGCGGGGTTCTTCGACGGGTTCTTCCGCGTGGATCAGCGGCGGTGGGGCCAGGCGTATGTGCGCGGGCTGCTGCTGGACGGCCGGCGCAAGTCGGTGGAGCCGATGGCGGCCCGCCTCGGCGAGGACGGCAACCGTCAGGCGCTGGCGCACTTCGTCACGTCCAGCCCGTGGGATCCGGCGCATGTGCGGGCCCGGCTGGCCTGGAGCACGAGGCGATCGGCCCGGAAGCGCTGATCATCGACGACACCGGCTTCCTCAAGGACGGGGACGCCTCGGCGTGTGTGTCGCGGCAGTACACCGGGACCGCGGGCAAGGTCACCAACTGCCAGGTGGGCGTCTCGTTGCACCTGGCCCGCGATCGTGCCTCGGCCGCGGTGAACTGGCGGCTGTTTCTGCCCACATCCTGGGATCCCGCCTCCGCGGAGGCGGATGCGGACAAGGTCGCCCGCCGCACCCGCTGCGGGATTCCCGCCGCAGTGGGGCATGTGGAGAAGTGGCAGATGAGCCCTGGACATGATCGACGAGACACGGTCATGGGGGATCGACGTCCCCCTGGCGGTCGCGGACGCCGGCTACGGCGTGCCGCCGCTTTCCGCCTCGGCCTGGAGGAACGGGATCTGCCCCTATGCGGTCGGTGTCTCCGGCCGGCACACCGCGCATCCGGCCGACGCCCGGCCCGTCCAGCCGGCTTATGCAGGCACCGGACGGCCACCGAAAGTGCAGTATCCCGAGCCCGCGCAGACGATGAAGGACTTGGTGGTCGCGGTGGGGAAGGCGGCCGCACGGCCGGTGTCCTGGCGGGAAGGATCCCGCCCGGGCAAGGGCCGCAGTGGCTTCAAGCGCATGTACTCGCGCTTCGTCGCCCTCAGGGTCCGCCCGGCCGGACGCGGCATCCGCAAGGTTGCCGATGATCCGGAGCTGCCCGAGCGGTGGCTGCCGACCGAATGGCCGGCCAATGAGAGCGAGCCGGTGCAGTTCTGGCTCTCCAGCCTGCCGTCCGGGATGCCCCTGGCGACTTTGGTGCGACTGGCCAAACTCCGCTGGCGCATCGAGCACGACTACCGCGAGATGAAACAGGCTCTGGGCCTGGCCCACTTCGAGGGCCGCACCTGGAGCGGCTGGCACCACCGCGTCACCCTCGTATCCGCCGCCCATGCCTTCTGCATCCTGCAACGACTGGCACGAGACCCAAAAGAACCGGTGCCGGTCTGAGCCTCTACCAGGTCGTCCGCGATCTGCAGACACTCCTCGCCGCCTGGGCCGGCACCTGCCCCACCTGCCACCGCAACATACCCATACCCATACCCATACGAACCTGACCACGCCCTAGCTAGTGGGCGTCTGCGCCGGGCACCGTCACCTCCAGTGACTCGTGCTGCGCGAACTGCGTGTGGTAAAGGTCGGCGTACAGGCCCCCGACGGCCAGCAGTTCCTCGTGCGTGCCGCGTTCGGTGACGCGTCCTGCCGCCACGACCAGGATCTGATCCGCCTCGCGGATCGTGGAGAGCCGGTGGGCGATCACCAGCGAAGTGCGCTCGGCCAGCACGGTCTTGAGGGCCCGCTGGATCGCCGCCTCCGCCTCCGAGTCGAGGTGCGCGGTGGCCTCGTCCAGGATCACCACCGGCGGTGCCTTGAGCAGCAGCCGGGCCAGCGCGATCCGCTGCTTCTCACCGCCTGAGAGCCGGTACCCGCGATCACCGACGACCGTGTCCAGACCCTCCGGGAGGGCATCGACGGTGTCCCAGATCAGCGCCGCTTTCAAGGCCTCGATCAGCTCCTGCTCGGCGGCCCCCGGCCGGGCATACTCCAGGTTGGCCCGCAGGGTGTCATGGAAGAGGTGGGCGTCCTGGGTGACCACGCCGATCGTGTCCCGCAGCGACTGCAGCGTGAGCTCCCGGACGTCGTGGCCGTCCACCCGGACGGTGCCCTCGGTGGGGTCGTAGAGCCGGGGCACCAGCTGGGTGATGGTGGTCTTCCCCGCGCCCGACGGGCCGACCAGGGCGGTGAGCTTCCCGGCCGGGACGTCGAAGCTCAGTTCCCGCAGGGTCAACGACTCCTCGACCGGCTCGGCGTGCCGGGCCGCCGGGTGTCCGAGCGAGGCCAGTGAGTTCTCCTCGGCGCTCGGGTAGCGGAACGAGACCTTCTCGAAGCTGATCCGGGGAGCGCCGCCGGAGCGCACCGCGGCGAGGTCCCGGGCGTTCGGCACCTCGTCGATGTTGGGCTTGAGGTCCAAAATCTCGAAGACCCGGTCGAAGCTGACCAGGGTCATCATGGCGCTCGCCTGTAGGCTGCCCAGTTGGTTGATCGGGCCGTAGAGCCGCAGCAGCAGGGCCACCATGGCCACCAGGGTGCCGAGCTCCAGTGAGCCGTCGATGGTGAGCACGCCGCCCAGCCCGTAGACGAGGGCGCTGGTCAGCCCTGTGAGCACGATGGTGAGAACGCCGAGGATCCGGCCGTGCAGGACCACCGAGACGGCGAGGTCCCGCACCCGGCCCGCCTTGCCGGCGAACAGGCTCGACTCGTCCTGCGCGCGGCCGTACAGCTTGGCGAGCACCGCGCCCGAGACGTTGAACCGCTCGCTCATCAGCGCGCTCAGGTCGGCGTCCAACTCCATTCGCCGCCGGGCGAGTCGCTGCAGGCGCCCGGCGATCCATCGTGCCGGCACGATGAAGAACGGGACCGTCACCAGCGCCGCGAGGGTGATCTGCCAGGACAGGTAGAACATGGAGGCCAGCACCAGTCCCAGCGACAGCACGGTGGACAGCGAGTCGGACAGCAGGCTGGTCACCGCCTGCCGGGCCCCGACCACGTCGGTGTTCAGCCGACTGACCAGCGCTCCGGTCTGGGTGCGGGTGAAGAAGGACAGCGACTGCGCCTGGACGTGCGAGAACACTTTGTTACGCAGGTCGTAGACGACGCCCTCGCCGAT
Organism: Streptomyces sp. NPDC001027; assembly: GCF_040299045.1. NCBI lineage: Bacteria > Bacillati > Actinomycetota > Actinomycetes > Kitasatosporales > Streptomycetaceae > Streptomyces > Streptomyces sp. NPDC001027. Next base: position 16,437 of record NZ_JBEPBI010000117.1, on the reverse strand, counting down.
CCGCGCGGAGAACCACGCCACCAGGAAGACCGAGCCGGCCTCGACCAGCGCCAGGCCGGCGACTGCCAGGCACAGCCCCACCACGAGGTCGGTGCGGCCGGGCATGATGCCGTCGTCGATGATCATCTTCAGCGCCAGCGGGCCGGCGGCGGTTGCCACTGCGTCGACGACCGTACTGGCCAGCAACAGTGCCACGCTCCACCGGTACGCCATGGCGTACGGGACGATCCGCCGGACCGTCCCCTTTCTTATCCGCCCGTCCGTCGGCTCTTTCTCCCCTGCCGCGGCCCGAGAGTCCTTGCTCCTTGCCATGCTGGCATCAGCTCCGTGTTCGTCAGGGGCCGTCAGTGCTTTTCAAGGAACTCGATGATCGCGGTGTTGACCGCGTCGGGGTTCTCCAGGTTCCCGAGATGGCCGCACCGGGCAATCTCCACGTAGTCGCACTCCGGAATGGCGTCCGCGACTTCGGCGACCAGGTGGGGAGGGCAGATGAGGTCATCGGCGAAGGCGATCGCCCGGCACGGTACGGCGACCTGGCGCAGGGCCTCGCGGCGGTCACCGGCGTCGACGCTCTGCTGTCCGGGAGCGTTCTGACCGGCCGTCAGTTCGAAGACTTCCAGCCAGCCGGCGGCGACGGCGTCGTCGTTGAGCGTCGCGGGGGAGAGCATCTCCAGAACCGTGCGTACCGCCTCGTACTTGGGTGGCAGGGTGATGCCGCTTTCAGTCAGCGAGCGCTCCGCGGCCTGCAGCATCCGGCGGGTGGCGTCCGGGCGGGCTCGGGTGGCCATCAGGACGGCGCAGTGCACCAGGTCTGGCCGGGCGAGCGCGATCTCCTGAGCGATCACGGCGCCCATCGAGGTTCCGACGATGCGGCACGGCCCGATGTCCAGCGCCTCTATCAGGCCTAGGGTGTCGGCGGTCATCTCGGCGAGCGAGTAGTCACCGGGCGGTGCGTCGGAGGGGGCGATGCCGCGGTTGTCGAAGACGATCGTCTCGTAGCCCGCCTTGTTCAGGGCCGGGGTCTGGTGCATGGTCCAGACCCGGCCGGCGGCGCCCGAGCCCATGATGAGGAGTACCGGTTCCCCCTGGCCGGACCGCTGGTAGGAGAGCCGGATTTCATTGGTGCTCACGAAAGGCATGCCGGTGCTCTCTCGCCGGCGACGGGTACGGACATGGCAGCCTCCTGAATTCGAACGGGCAAGGGGATCGGTGCCGACTGTCCGCGCCGGAGGAGAGGTGACGACCCTGGCACTGAGGGGCCGGAGTGCCGGTGCGGACGGGGCCTGGCCCCGTCCGCGGCGAGGCGGCGTTCCACGATGGCACCGGACGGACGCGCCGATCAAGGTCGCCCCGACCCGGTCGAGTTCGTCGTCCGTACGGCCGTTCAACCGGGGCGAAGTGGCAGTTGAACACGCTGGCGACAAGGGCCGGTGGCGCTGGTTGACGCGTCGGCGCGGCTTGGGGACATAGTGGGCTCGCTCGGGGCCCGGCACCGCGCCGGACGGCCACCGACGGTGGGGCGAGTCCCGGTGAACCACGCGGGCGAAATCGCGCCATCGATGCGATCCACCTCATGTATCCCAGAAAGGACGGCGTGGTGACGAATCCGTTCGACGATCCCGATGCCGAGTACCTGGTCCTGGTCAACGACGAGGGTCAGCACTCGCTGTGGCCCGTTTTCGTCGATGTGCCCGAAGGCTGGAACACGGTTTTCGGCAAGGCGGGGCGTCAGGAGTGCCTCGACTACATCGAGAAGTCGTGGACCGACATGCGGCCCAAGAGCCTGATCGAGGCCATGGCGGCGCAGAACTAGCCAGCATGCCGATGCCGCCGACACCCCCGTGGTGGTCGGCGGCATCGGCATGCGGGGGACCGGTTTCCGGACGGCGCCGGCGCGGTGTTCAACCGATGCGGCGCCGCAGTTGAACACCCCGCCGTAGAAGGCGCGTTAGCCAATCGGACGTCAACTGGCCAGATCTATACGGTGCCTCGACACTGCTGTGACTGAAGAGTGATTATGAGTGTGGGGTTGGAAGTTCCGCTTCTGAGACCAGGAGAGCGTCGGCTTACCCGGATTGCTGTCGAGCCCATCGATAACTGTCGTCTAGTGCTGCCCGGCTTGCGGGAGGGCCACTCCCGGAGCGAGATGGCATCCGGCGTGGCTGTCCTGTGAAGAGGTCCTTTCGGCCCCGGCCAGACGTGTCAATGTCTGGCGGTTTGACCCGTCCATCCAATGGGGGAAGAGAATGAGTCGCACCGACAGTGATATAGGCATTTTGACTCACTTTACCGGCAATTTGGCTATTCATGGGAGAGGTGTCGTATCGGTTCCGATCGCCTCGCTAGTTCCGGGGGATTCGCCCCGTCTGGACGGGCAGGACACGGAGCACATCGCCCGGCTCGCGGAGCTCGACGAGCGCCTTCCCCCTATCCTCGTGGACCGTCGCACCATGCGGGTGATCGACGGGATGCACCGCCTGCTGGCCGCCTGCCTCACGGGGCAGGAGACCATCGAGGCGGAGTTCTTCGACGGCACCCCCGAGGAGGGGTTCCTGCGGGCCGTCGAGGCGAATGTGACGCACGGTCTTCCGCTCTCCCAGGAGGACCGGAGGGCTGCGGCCGCGCGGATCCTCGAGGCTCACCCGCAGATGTCCGACCGGGCCATCGCCAAGGCCTCGGGCCTCGGCACGAAGTCGGTGGCCGCCATCCGGCGCAACTCGGCCTCTTCGCAGGACCAGCCGATGGCCAGGATCGGGCGGGACGGCAAGATGCGGCCGCTGAACAGCGCCGAAGGCCGCCGAAGAGCCGCCGAGCTCATTGCCGAGAACCCGGAGGCCTCGCTGCGCGAGGTCGCGCGGCGCGCCGGTATCTCGCCCGCCACGGTGAGCGACGTGCGCAAGCGGCTGATGGCCGGCGAACTCCCGGTCGCCGAACGCCGTCAAGCCGTCGCCGCGCCGGGCGTCGAAGGGGGCCCGTCGGTCGTCCCCGGGCGCGTTCCCGCCCAGCGGGCCGTCCGCAAGGTGCACATGGTGCAGCCGGACCCGGTCGAACTGCTCGACAAACTGCTCAGAGACCCCTCTCTGCGGCACAAGGAGGACGGGCGCCGCCTGCTGCGTCTGCTCCAGCAGAACGCGCTCGGCGACCAGAGGTGGGCCAAGCTGGCCGCCGTCGTGCCGACGCACTGCCGCGACCTCGTGGTCGATCTGGCGCGCCAGTACGCGGAGACCTGGAGCGAGTTCGCGCAGGAACTGGATGCGAACGTCCGCGCCATGAGCCGGGACGCCCAGACGCCGCATCACGAGGTCGGCATGGGTGCCTAGACGCGCCCCTGACGGACCGGTGGGACAGCGGGGGTCGGGAGCCGCCGAGGCCGGCGTTGCCGGACACCCCCCTTCCTGTCGGTCACAGCGGACGTGACACTGTGCCGGTCATCGACGAGGCGAACCTGATCCGAGGCCTTCCGCTTGCGCAGGCCGATCGGTGTACGGGTACCGCACGGTCGCCCTGGATCTCAGGGCTGGCCTCAGGGACTGATGTCCGCCGGTAGGTGGACGGGACCCCGACCAAAGGATGTACCTATGAAAGTTTTGCCGCGCCTTGTATCCGGCAATTCCCAGTTCTGTACGCCAGATTGGCCGAAACGCATATGCAGGGTGGCGCGTTGACGCGTAGCGGTGGTTCTTCGTCCACTTTCAGGCCAGGCCGTCCGTATGCGGGAGCACGTGTGACCTCGGTCGCACTGGCACTTCGCTATGCGTCCTCGCGCTGGTCCTTCGTGGAGGGCGAAGTCGCGGGCCTGCGACGTCTGGTGCGGCCGGGCGCCGTCTGCCTCGACATAGGTGCCGAGTACGGTCTCTATACGTGGCGCCTGTCCGCGCTGGCCGGTCCGTCAGGGCAGGTGCACAGCGTCGAACCGCTGCCCGGCCCCGCGCGCTGGCTGAGGACGACGGCTGCCGCTCTCGGCTGCCGGAACGTCACCGTGCACCGCATGGCCCTGGGCGACTCCCCGCACGACGGGACGATGAGTCTGCCCCGGCGCCGTCTGCTGCCCGTCCACGGACGCGCCTACCTCACCGAGGGCGCCTCGGGGCCCGGCCCCAACGCCGAGTTCGCCACCTCCCGTCCGGTGTCCACTCCGGTGCGGACGGTGGACGGCCTGTGCCACCACATGGGCCTCGACCGGGTCGACTTCATCAAGGCCGACGTCGAAGGCGCCGAGGCGGCCGTGCTCAGCGGAGCCCGGCGCACGCTGCTGAACCACCGGCCTGCCCTGCTGCTGGAGATCGAGGACCGCCACCTCGCGAAGTACGACATGACATCGACCAAGCTGATTGCCCGGCTGGATGGCCTCGGCTACGCCATGCACCGCTGGCGGTACGGCAGTTGGGCCCGAGTGATGGAGGTCACCGACGACTGTCGCAACTACCTGTTCACGGCTCGCGTCGTCACCTCCGGCTGAAGGATCCGACATCAATGGGTTCCACCCTCGTCATCACCAACGACTTCCCTCCTCGCCAAGGAGGGATCGAGACCTTCGTGCACGCCCTGGCCACCCGAATGCCGAACGACGACGTCGTCGTCTACACGTCGCGCGAGCCGGGTGACGCCGCGTACGACGCGACCCTGCCGTTCCCCGTGATCCGGGACACCAGCCGCATGCTGCTGCCGACCGGGCGCGCCACCAGGCGGGCGGTCGACATAGCCAGGGCCCATGGCTGCGATCGGGTCTGGTTCGGGGCCGCGGCACCGCTCGGACTGATGGCACCGACCCTGCGCAAGGCCGGCATACGACGCATCGTGGCGACCACCCACGGCCACGAGATCTGGTGGGCCCGGATCCCGGGTGCGCGTCGGATGATGCGGCGGATCGGTGAGGGCGTCGACGTCGTCACCTACCTCGGCCCGTACACGCGTGCCCGGATCGAACCGGCCCTGGGCCCACGGGCGCGGATGACCCGGCTGGTGCCCGCAGTGGACGCGCAGGTGTACCGGCCCGACCCCGCCGCCCGTGACGAACTGCGCACAAGGCTCGGTCTGCACGGCAAGCGTGTCATCCTGTGCGTCGCGCGCCTCGTGCCGCGCAAGGGCCAGGACATGCTGATACGAGCCATGCCGCTGATCCGGCGCGAGGTGCCCGACGCGGTACTGCTGTTGGTCGGCCGGGGGCCTGCCGAGGCCCGGTTGCACAAGCTGGTTCGGCGACACGCCCCGGACGCGGTCCGATTCGCGGGCGGCGTGGCCCACGCTGAGACGCCCCCGTACTACGCGGCAGCGGATGTCTTCGCCATGCCCTGCCGCACCCGGAAAGCCGGACTCGAGGCGGAGGGCCTCGGGATCGTGTTCCTGGAGGCGGCGGCGAGCGGACTGACCGTGGTCGTCGGGGACTCGGGCGGCGCCCCGGACACCGTGGTCGACGGCGCGACCGGCATCGTCGTGGACGGCACCGGACCCGAGGCCGTCGCCGGTGCGCTGGCTGGCATACTGACCGACTCCGACCGGGCCGCCGAGATGGGTGCCGCGGGCCGCAGGTGGGTCGAGGAGTCGTGGTCCTGGGACGTGTCAGCGCGCCATCTGACGGAGCTGCTGAGCCCCGAGGGTGTTCCGGTCGTCCCGTCCGGGCAGGAGTGACCTGAGCGAGGGGAGGAGGGGCCGGAGCCTTGACGGCCCCTCCTCGTCGTTCTCTTCATCAGCCCATGCCTCGGCGTGCTTGGTGGCGAACTCCAGCAGACCGGCGGGGATTTGCATGAACTGCGCGCAGGATCTCCAGTAGCAGTAGCAGTAGCAGTAGCAGCAGCAGCAGGTGGTGGGGATCTGACGCTCGTTTGACGCTCTGGGCTCCCGCAGGCGGGACAGCGAGCCGAGAAATGGCCTCTGACCTGGCCTTTTCCGAGACCTGCTCAATCCGGCATCTTTCCGATGACCCACCACGTGGAGTGCGTGGCGATTCTGGAGCCTGCCCAAAAGGGGCTCTGACCTGCGATTTTATCGGGTTCTTCAGGTGTGCTCGACGGCGCTCGACCTGTTTCCCGAAGTTCACCGCGTGGAGCCTGTTGTAGGTAGTCGCCGCGTGGCTCACCTGCGGTTTCACAACGGGAGCGTGGGTCTGGAACGTTCTGCCTCAACTCCGTAAGAGACGGGTTCGGGAAGTGTCTTGACGCTCTTTCGACGCTGTTTCTGACGGGGCGTGAGGTGGTCGTCCCAGATCGGATCTCGGCTTCGGCAGCGCGAGACCCCGGCTACCGGACCGCCCGACTCTCACCGGACGACTCCGCTGCTCTGGGACTCGGCCCTGAATGTCCGTGCCACCCCTTACGGTGGATTCCGGATGCAGCCGAGGCGATGGGGGAGGGCAACAGGCGTGCGCAGGGTTCCACCGGAGATGTTCCGGTTCACGACGGTGGAGAGGTCCGACCTGTACGGGGCGGTGCTGGAAGCCTTCGGCCTGGCCGGCGAGCATCTGGAGACGGCGCTGGGACTCGATGCGGTACGCGAGCGGCTGCGCGCCGTGGGCTGGGCGGCGGCGGTCGAGGACGACGAACTGCATGAGGTGCTGAGGAAACTCGTGCAGTGGGAGCTGCTGGACGTTGTGCACAACCATGCGGAGAACTACCGCACGGCCGAGGAGTACGAGCGGCGCAACCTCCAGTACTCGCTGACCCGCCGGGGCGAGGCAGCTCTTGCCGGCGTGCGGCACGCGCTTGAGGTGCTTGCCTCCACGGGGGCGCTGCAGACGGCCGTACTGGAGGCCATCGCAGACCGGCTGCACGAGCTTTGCCTGCTGTCCGGCGAACCCGCCTCGGCCGATCGGCGGATCTTCAGCACGCTGCGCGAGCTGGAGGGGCATCTGGAGGCTCTGGTGGAGAACACCAAGGCGTTCAACGGCGAACTGCAGCGCCTCCTGCGCGCCGAGGGCGCGGATCTGGAGGTATTCCGCGAGGTCAAGGCCGCCACCGTCGCATATCTGCAGGAGTTCCTGGTCAACCTCGACCGGCGCGGGCAGACGGTCGCCGCCGCTGTGGCCCGGGTGGAGCAGCAGGGGACCGCAGTGCTGCGCGAGCGGGCCCTGCGCGGGGCCGAGCTGCCGCCTGTGGCCGGTGAGGACCCCGCGGCCGGCTGGCTGGAGAGCAGGCGGGCGCGCTGGGCGGGTCTGCGGGCATGGTTCCTGCCGGACGACGGGACACGGCCCCGGATCGAGCAGCTGCACGACATCGCCCGGCGGGCCATCGTCTCACTCCTGCAGGTTCTGGAGCGGATCAACGAGTCACGGCGCCGCTCCTCCAGCGCGGTGCAGGACTTCCGGGAGCTGGCGCGCTGGTTCGCCGCGGCCCCCGCGGAGGAGGATCTGCACCGGCTGTGGTCGGCGGCCTTCGGGCTCGGTCCGGCGCGTCACGCCCACCTCGCCCACCCCGACCCGGAGTTGATCCCGTCGTCCCATTCCTGGTCCGAGGCCCCGCCGGTGAAGGTGTCGGCGCTGCTGCGGACCAGCGGACGGACGGAGCGCTTCACCCGCACGGCCAGGGTGCGGGACGTCGCGGCGGTCAGGGCCGAGCGCGCGGAGCGGGCCCGCGCGGAGCGAGCGGAGCTCGCGCGTGCCTGGCGGGTGCTGGAGACGGACGGCCCCGTGCGCCTGTCCTCGTTCGGCGTGCTGGATCCCGCCGTCTTCGACCGGCTGCTCGACCTGCTGGGCCGGGCCCTGTCCGCCCAACCGGACGCGGGCGGCCTGCGGCGTGCCATGACGGGGGACGGCCGGATGGAGATCGCGCTGTCTCCGCCTCCCGACGAGCGCACCGCCGTACTGCGTACGACGAAGGGCTCACTGGCCGGACTCGACTATGTAGTCCACATCACGGCGGCAGGAGGAGCGAGCGCCTTCCCGCGCGTCCGCGCCGCGCGGCGGGAGGAGGCCGGATGAGCACCCTCGCCAACCAACTGGCCGCCGCGGAACGGGAGGAAGTCGCCCGTGCCGTCCGTCTCCTGCTGGCCCGGCCCCTGCTGACCGAGGCCGCCGACCCGGCCGGCTTCGAACTGGTACGCCGCCGTCGCGAGCCGCTGGCGCAGTGGTTCGACTACACCTGCGGCTGGAGCCTGGTCGTGGAGCCCCGCCGCGGCTACGCCCGCCTCACCAAGGTCCGCGCCGACCCGGACGGCTCCCGACCGGCTCGCAGGGCGCGCTCCGGACGGGCCCCGTTCGACCGCCGGCGTTACGTGCTGCTGTGCGTGACAGCGGCCGAGCTGCTGTCCATGCCGATGACGACCATCGGTATGCTCGCCGACCGAGTCGTGCAGGCCGCGGCGGCCGACCGGGCACTGGCCGCGTTCGACCCGGTGCACAAGCCGGAGCGGATGGCGTTCGTCGACGTCCTGAAGCTGCTGGAGTCGTACGACGTGCTGCGCGCGGTCGACGGGACCACCGAGGCGTACGTCGAGTCCGCGGAGGCGAAGGTCCTCTACCGGGTGGACACCACGCTGCTGATGCGGCTGCCCGCCGCGCCCGTCGGCGCCTCCCGGCTCGCCGTATCCCCGGACGAGGTGCCCGCGCGGTTCGAGGAACTGCTCACAGGTCTCCTGCGGGAGCGCCGCTACGGCGGCGCGCTCGCCGACGGCGCGACGGACGAGGCGCACGGCGAGACCGCCGCCACGGACGCGCAACGCAATCTGAGGCTGCGCCACTCGGTGCTGCGCCGTCTCTTCGACGACCCCGTGCTGTACCGGACGGATCTCACCGACGACGAGCTGGCGTACGTCACCTCCGTGACCGGACGCCAGATCCTGCGTCGCTCGGTCGAGCAGGCCGGCTTCCTCCTGGAGGAGCGAGCCGAGGGCTTCCTGCTCGTGGACCCGGACGGGCTCGCCACCGATGTCCGCTTCCCCGACGACACGTCCACCGCGCGGGTGGCCGCGCTGCTGCTCCTGGAGCCGCTGTGCGCCGCGCCCGCCGGGCTGCTGCCCGAGCAGCTCGCCGAGGCCGGAGCCGACCTGCTGCGCCGCTTCCCGCGGTGGGCGAAGGCGTATCAGTCCGAGGACGGCGCGGCCCGGCTGTCCGACGACGCCGTATGCGCACTGCGTGATGTCGGCCTGGCCCGCCGGACCGGGGGGCGCGTCGTCGCGTGCCCGGCCGCATACCGCTACCGCTTGACGGAGACGACGAGTTCGGACCGGGAAGAGGAACCCGGACCGCAGCGGGACGCGAGCCCGCCCGAGTCGGCAGGCGGCACGGTCTCCGGTGACGTTGCCGCAGAAGGAGACCCGCAGTGAGCGTGACAGAGCTTCCCCTCCCGCGGCGGCCCGAGTCCACCGAGCCCGCCGGGGCACCGGCACAACAGGCGGATGCCGCGCGCAGCCGCTGGCAGCCACATCGCGCGGGCATCCTCAACGTCTGGCGCTACTACGACGAGACGTTCACCTTCCATCAGGGCCGCCTGCTGCTGCGCGGCCAGAACGGCACGGGCAAGTCCAAGGCACTGGAACTTCTGCTGCCGTTCCTCTTCGACGCCAGCCTCCGCCCCAACCGCCTGTCCACGTTCGGCGGTTCCGAACGCACCATGCACTGGAACCTCCTGGGCGAGGGCGCCTCCGGCAAGACCCGCGTCGGGTACGCCTGGATGGAATTCCGCCGCGTCGGCGACGACGGCAGCGAGCGCTGGTTCGGCTGTGGGGCTCGTCTGCAGGCGAGCGTGCACACCAGCGCGGTGCACGCCGACTACTTCACCACCGGCTCCAGAATCGCCCACCCCGACGGTGTGCTCCTCGTCAACGAGGCGGGACAGCCGCTGACCCGCGCCGCCCTCGCCGAAGCCCTGCGCGACCGCGGCGACGTCCATGCCTCGGCCACCGACTACCGCACGGCCGTACGGCGTGAACTCTTCGCCGACATGGGGGAGCAGCGTTACGAGTCGCTGCTGTCGGCCCTGCTCCAGTTGCGCCAGCCCAAACTGTCCGAGCGGCTCGACCCGTCTCTGCTCTCCACTCTGCTGTCCCGCGCCCTGCCCCCGCTGGGCGAGTCAGAGATCGCCGAACTCGCCGAAGGCTTCGAGCGGCTGGACCGGCAGCGCGAACACCTCAAGCGGCTCGACGACGAGGTGACGGCGGCCGAGACCGTCGCGTCCAGGCAGCGCGCCTACGCACGAAGGGTCCTGCGCGCCGGTTCCGCGGCGCTGATCTCCGCCACCACCGAGATGGACAACTTCACCCGCGTCGCCCGCCAGAGCGCAGAGGAACTCGAACAGGCGCTGGGGGAACGCCGGTCAGCCCAGGCCCGGCGCGAAGAACATGAGCTTCGCGCGCACGCGCTGGACGAGACCGTCGAGGGTCTGCGTGAGAGCGACGCGTACAAACAGGGCGAGGAACTCGACCGGCTCCGCCGTCGCACCGAAGACGTGACAGTCGCCGCCGGGCGGCAGCGAGCCGCTGCCCAGGCCGCTCACGCCCAGTCGGAGGAGGACCGGCGGCACGCCGACGACGCGGCGGGCCATGCCCGCACGCTCGACGAGCACGCGCGCGAAGCCGCCGGGGAAGCACACAGGTCGGCCCGGACGGCAGGGCTGGAGTCCATCCACCACGAGGTGAGGACGATCCTCGACGCGGATCTCGCTGTGGCCTTCCACGACAGCGCGGGGCACGACCAGGGCTCTGGCGCCCCGCGCACGACGGCCGAGAACGGGGCGCGACAAGCCCGTCGGCTGCTGCGCGGGTCGGTCACCGCCCGACGGCAGCAGGTCGCCCTCGTCACCGAGGCGATCGACGAGCACGATCGCGCGGTACGCGCCCGAGGCGCCGCCGAGGAACTGCTGGACGAGGCGCGCACTCGACTCGCGGAGGCGATCGCCCGGCGGGACGAGGCGGCCGGCAACTGGGACGACGCCCTTGCCGCGCAGGCGGAACGGCTGCTCGCCTGGGCCGAGGACTGCACGGAACTGCGTATCACCGACTCCGAGGAACTGGTGGCCAGAGCAGCGGCCGAGGCCGAGGTGACGGCCCTGACCGAAGCCGCCAGGCGCCCCCTGGAACAGGAGATCGCCACGGCGGAGGCCGCCATCCGAGCCGCACGTCAGGGCCTGCGGGACGAGCGGAGCCGACTCGAGGAGGAGGTACGACGGCTGAGCGGTGAAACCGAGCTGCCGCCTCCGCCTCCACCCACCCGCACCACCGTCCGCACGGCGACGGCGGGAGCACCCCTGTGGCGGCTGGTCGCTTTCCGTGAAGGTGTCCCGCTCTCCGTCCAGGCCGCGGTGGAGGCCGCACTGGAGGCGTCGGGCCTCCTGGATGCCTGGGTCAGTCCCTACGACGGGATCACGCTGCCGGGTCACGACACCCGCGCCGAGGCGGCCCTGGCCGTGACCGCCCCGGGACCCAGCCTGCTGGAGGTGCTGAGGTCCGAGGAGGACATCCCCGTCCCGGCCGACACTGTGACCCGCATCCTCGCCGGCATCGCGTACGGCTCAACTCTGCCCGGCGGGCACCACGCGGCCGTCTCGGCCGATGGCGCCTGGCGTCTCGCGCTCGCGACCGGGACCTGGAGCAAGCAGGAACCGGCCCACATCGGCGCCCTCGCGCGGCAGCGGGCCAGGCAGCGCAGGATCAGCGAACTGAGTGACCGCATCGGCGAGACGAACGCAGCCCTCGCCACGCTTGACGACCAGCTGCGCGGTCTCGCCGCTCGCCGCGCCCGGCTGGACGCCGACCGCGCCGCCCGCCCCGACCACCGGGAACTCGACGCCCGGCGGCGTGACTGGGACCGCGCCGAGGAAAGGGTGGCCGCTCGGGACGACGCGGTGCGCGACGCAGCCGGGCATTTGGCGCGGTGCGAGAGCGAGGTGGCGGGCGCTTTGCGCACGCTCGACCGCCGGGCCGCAGAACACGCGCTGCCCACCGACCGCGACCGGTTGCGTGAACTCTCCACCGCCGTCGACAGGTTCCGGGACACCGCGGACAGCTGGGTGGACGCCCGCCTCGCCGCGATCGCCGCCGCCGACCGGGCCCGCCAGAGGGTCGCGCAGGCAGACCGATCCCGGCGGAGGGCCGAGGAGCAGGCCGAGGACGCGGCCGCCGCCGAAGCGGAGGCGGCTGGGCTGAAGGCGCGCCTGGAGGCGGTGGAAGCCACCGTCGGCGAGGACTACCGACAGATCGTCGCACGCGTCGCGGAGGCGCGCGCCGAGCTGCGTCGCTGCCGTGAGGAGGCCGGCCGGGCGGCCGATCTCCTGCTGCGCCTGGAAGGTCGTATCGGAGAACTGCGGGCCACCAGCGGTCAGGACGCAGAACGACGGGAGCAGGCCGTCGCGACCCGGGACGCTGCGGCACATCGGTTCCGGCACCTGTGCCTGGCCGGGCTGGCAAAAGACGCCAGCATGACAGCGGAACTCGATGCCGGTGACGGCACCAAGGCCACTCTGGAGGCCGCCCGCGCCACAGCCGCGGAGTGGCCGAGCATCCCGCACGCCCCACGCAACCTGGGCGACGCGGCGACCCGTCTCTCCGAAGCGGTCCACGAGGCCCGCCAGCGCCTCGGCGCCCGCGCCGACCTGGACTTGGAACCGGACGACGACATCCAGCTCTTCACCGCCACCCTGGACGGCGTACGCGTGGGGGCGACGGGCCTGCTCACCACGCTCACCCAGGAGCGCGACCGCAGCCGGGACGACATCACGACCGTCGAGCGGCGCCTCTTCGATCAGATCCTCACCGGCGACATCCGCCGCCACCTCGCGGCGCGCATCCGTCAGGCCGGTGAACTCGTCGACCGCATGAACGGGCACCTGGAGCGGGTTCGTACCGCCTCCAAGGTCGCCGTCCAGCTCGTCTGGGACGTCCGTCCGGACCTTCCGGACAGCACCCGCACCGCCCGTCAGCTGCTGCTGAAGGACCCCGGCCGGGTCACCGAGACCGACCGGGAGGCCCTGCACGCCTTCTTCCGCGCCCGTATCGAGGAGGCCAAGGGCAGCAACACGGCCGCGAGCTGGGAGGAACAGCTGGGCGAGGTACTCGACTACACCGCCTGGCACCGCTTCACGGTCCGCCTCGACCGGGCGAACGGGACCGGCTGGCAGCCGCTGACCAAGAAGCTGCACGGCGCGCTCTCCGGTGGGGAGAAGGCCGTCGCCCTGCACCTTCCGCTGTTCGCCGCCGTCGCCGCCCACTACGAGGCCGTGCCCCGGGCACCCCGGCCGATCCTGCTGGACGAGGTCTTCGTCGGCGTCGACACCGTCAACCGCGGACAGGTCTTCGCGCTGCTCACCGCACTCGACCTGGACCTCATGGTCACCTCCGACCACGAGTGGTGCACCTACGGTGAGTTGCCCGGCATCGCCGTCCACCAACTCCTCACCGACCAAGGCGACGACGCGGTCACCAGCGCCCGCTTCGTCTGGAACGGCACCGACCTGGAGGCGGGATGACCCACCCGGAACCGGGCTCGGGCGAACGCACCCTGCGCCGCCCCGAACTTCGCCCGCTCTGGCACGCGGTCCACGACCGCCTCTCCTCCGGCCGCCCTGTCACACGACTGCGCCTCGGACCGCTCGACGACGCCCAGCGCGAAGCCCTCGCTGACCTCCTCGGCCTGGACCGGCTGCCGGACGCCCGGCCCTCCGTCGCCCTGGCCCGGCTGGAAGAGGCCGTCACCGAGCTGTGCGGCCGTACCGTGCGTGAAACCGTCACCGATCTCGTCGGCCCTCTCGGTGACCGGGCGGGTGAACGGCGCCGCCAAGAAGACGAACGCGCCAAGCTGTGGACCTGGCTGGCCGACCACGACACCGTGAGGGCCCAGCCCGCGCTCTTCGCATGGGTCGCCTCCTGCCGAGCCGCAGGGTTGGTCGGAGCCTCACCGGAACGCACCCGGTCTCTGCTCACAGACGCGCTCACGGTGCTCGGGGAACTACCCGCCCGGGCGGAGCCGCTGCCGGTCTTCGCCGCCCGTGTCCTCAACGGTCACTCGCACGCACTCGATGACGGCACCCCCCTGTCCACCCTCGTTCTGCGTGCCTTGGCAACCCTCTACGACACCGTCCCGCCGCAGTCAGCGGCAGACCGGCGAGCTCTGTGGACTCGGACGGGCGTCGCCGACGACGATCTGTCCGCCACCGTTCTCGTCGGTGGACTGCGCCCGTTCGGCGACGGCCCGCTCGCACGCGTGGTCCGCGTATGCGCCGAGGCCGGACAGGCCGCCAGCCTTACACTCGCACAACTGCGCGCCCCGGGCGCGTTCACCCTGGTCTGTGCTCCCGTACCCGTCGTCCACGCCGTGGAGAACCCCAGCATCCTGGCTCTTGCAGTACGCCGCTTCGGCCCGGACTGCCCGCCGCTCGTGTGCACGTCCGGCTGGCCCAACAGCGCGGCCATCCATCTCCTCCGCCTCCTCGCGGACCAGGGCGCCGCCCTCCGGTACCACGGCGACTTCGATGGAGAAGGCATTCGCATCGCCGCGTATCTCCTGGACAAGACCCCGGCCCGTCCCTGGCGCATGACGGCCGCAGACTACCGTGCCGCGGTCGCCCGCACATCGCACGGCCCTCAGCCTGGCCGACTCACCGAGGCGCCCTGGGACCCTGAACTGACGTGCGTCATGACCGAACATGGCACCGCGGTGGTCGAGGAACTGGTTGCCGACGTCCTGTTGGCAGATCTCGCCGACGAGATTCGATAATGATGCTGCTCAGGCTGGTCGTTGACGCTCGCGCCCAAGACGCGCTCCGATGGCCGACGGATCAGGCGGAGTGCGCAGGCTCCGTCGGCGGGGGCACACGGGAGACCCGCACCCGTCTCGACCACGGGAGTTCGGCATTGCTCCAGCGGTGGGAGGCTGCGAACACGTCGATCAGGTCGCCGGGGCGCTCCGCGGTCTGCGAGGGCGCGGACCTTGGTCCCGATCACGTCCTCCTCCGCGAGGACAGGGCCGTACGGGCTCTGGGCGACCGGCCGCCAGAAGTTCTCCTTGAGGATGTCGACTTCGCAGTCCTGCCCGGTGGCCGGGTCGGTCACGGTGAAGCGGGCGGACAGCGGGGCGGTCTCCAGCGCGTGCACCTTCAGCCACGGGCTTCCAGGCCGGCGCGGAGCGTGGCCGCGATGTCGGCCATGGGCGCCGGGTTCTCGGTGGCGACGTCGAGGTCCTGGCTGGGGCGGTTGAGGAGGTGGTGCGCCCGCACGGCGTACCCCCCCGGTGAGAACGAGGGGGTACGGGGATCCGAGGGCGATCACGTTCGCCAGGAGCCGCGTGTGCAGCTCCGGCATGTCCGTCACGCGGCGGCCCGGGTGCGGGAGGCGAGCTGGGGGAAGGCGTCTTCCCAGACGGTGCGCACGGTGCGGCCGACGAGGCTGCGCAGCACCGGCCACAGCTGGAGGAGCAGGTCCCGATTGAGATACCGGGGCAGGTCATCACGCAAGCCCTCGTGCAGGACGGTGCGGTACAGGCCCATGCGTTGACGAGGCTTGCTCATGTCGTACGAGGTCATCTCGGACCAGGCCAGGTGCAGCGGCAGCTCAATGACCCCCTGGGTCGGGCCGTGCAACTCGTCCAGCGACTCCGGCAGACGCCGCCGGAACTTCTCCCGGTACAGCGCGAGGTCCTCGGCATCCGCGGGCGAGAAGCCCCTCGATACGGATGCAGAGTGCTGTGGGCTGGAGGACATGAGTCCATGGTGGCGGCCGGAGAGGTGGTGTGGGCCATGATGTGAGGACTGAGGTCTGGAGCGAGCGAGGCGGATCTCTCAGGGTGATCTGGTTCCCGCAGCCTGTTCCGCCCTGAGCGGCACGGACTGTCCGCCGTGACGCTCGTTTGACGCTTGGGCGCCTTCAAGCTGCACAGCGAGCCGAGAAGCGCCTCTGACCTGGCCTTTTCTGTGGCTAGCTCAGGCCGACATCTTTCCGATGACGCATCACGTGGAGTGCGTGGCGATTCTGGAGCCTGTCGCGAAGGGCGCCTGATCTGCGGTTCTGCGGCGCGTTGCGGTCGCTCGACCTGTTTCTCTTCGACGCCGTCCTCGACCGAGTCGGGCGCGTTCTTCCGGTGATGGGCCGGAGGCGTCGTCCAGCGCCTGGTTCCGCTGGTCGTCGGAGATGCCGAGCGCGTCCCCGAGCAGCTTGGACCGACGGCCGCCGTCCCCCTCGGTGAAGACGGTGCGCCCGGTGTCCTTCCAGGTCTGCTCGATGTCCTGACCGGCCTTGTCCTGCGCTCGCAGAAGTCCTCGAAGTCCGCCGACAGGCCGTGGCGCCCGGCCTCCATCTGGGTCATCGCCAGCTCCGAGGAGCCCTTGCCCATCACCGAGCCGGTGGCCCGGCCAAGGTCGCCGAGCTGGTCGTTCGTCGCGCCCACGCCCTGGGCGAACTTCGCGACGGCGGCCGCGCCGAGCTGAAGGTCCGTTCCCTCGCCGCTCACGGCCGCCCCCCGGCTGCCGCCGCACCGGCGTCGACCGCGACCGCCTCCGGGACGATGCCGACGACTCAAGG
>NZ_JBEPBI010000116.1:0-24283 GCF_040299045.1 Streptomyces sp. NPDC001027 | reverse complement strand
CTGGTGCTCAGCGGTCTCGGGCTGTTGCACGCCGCGCTCTTCACCGACCTGTACCCCCCCGGACGCTAACAGCCGACGATCTTGCGGACCAAGGGGTGCGCCGACCTCGTGCATCGACGCAGTGCGCGGGCGGTGCGCGCGGGGTGAGGGGCTCGGGGGCGTCTGCCCCGAGCCCCTCACCGCGTTTACGCGCCGCTCTCCCGCAGCATGTCCTCGCGCTCGACGATCTTCACGCGCTCGCGGCCCTGCGGCTCGCCCAGCGCCTTCTCGGCGGCGTCCAGCCGGCGCCAGCCCTCCCAGGTGGTGAAGCGGACCTCGCGCTCGGCGAGGAACGCGTCCACGGCCTCCGGTTCGGGTGCGTCCGGCGTGTGCAGACGGCCGTTCGCGTGGTCGTCCAGCAGGTTCGACACCGTCTCGTTGGCGTCGCCCTTGGTGTGGCCGATCAGACCGACCGGTCCGCGCCGGATCCAGCCGGTGACGTACGTGGACTGCAGGTGCGCGCCCGACTCCTCGATGACACGGCCGCCCTCGTCCGGGACGGTGCCCGAGTCGAGGTCCCAGGGCAGCTTCGGCAGCTTCTCGGAGAGGTAGCCGACGGCGCGGTAGACCGCCTGCACGTCCCAGTCCTTGAACTCGCCGGTGCCCTTGACGTTGCCGGAGCCGTCGAGGGCGGTGCGCTCGGTGCGCAGGCCGACGACGCTGCCGTCCTCGCCGAGGATCTCGGTCGGCGACTCGAAGAAGTGCAGGAACAACTTGTGCGGGCGGTCGCCCACATCGCGTATCGCCCAGTTCTCCAGCGTCTTGGCGACCATGTCGGCCTGCTTGTTGCCGCGCCGCGTCGCGATCGAGCCCTCGTCGTAGTCGATGTCCTCGGGGTCGACGATGACCTCGATCGTGGGGGAGTGGTCCAGCTCCCGCAGCTCCATCGGCGAGAACTTCGCCTGCGCCGGCCCGCGTCGCCCGAAGACGTGGATCTCCCGCGCCCTGTTGGCCTTGAGGCCCTCGTGGACGTTGGCCGGGATCTCCGTGGGCAGCAGCTCGTCCGCCGTCTTGGCCAGCACGCGCGCCACGTCGAGGGCGACGTTGCCGACGCCCAGGACCGCGACCTTCTCGGCCTGGAGCGGCCACGTGCGCGGCACGTCCGGGTGGCCGTCGTACCAGGAGACGAAGTCCGCGGCGCCGTAGGAGCCGTCGAGCTCGATGCCGGGGATCGACATCTCCCGGTCGGCCATCGCGCCCGTGGAGAAGATCACGCCGTCGTAGAAGGCGCGCAGGTCGTCCAGGCTGATGTCGGTCGGGTAGTCGACGTTGCCGAAGAGACGGATCTGCGGCTTGTCGAGGACCTGGTGCAGGGCGGTGACGATGCCCTTGATGCGCGGGTGGTCCGGGGCGACGCCGTAGCGGATCAGGCCGAACGGGGCCGGCATGCGCTCGAAGAGATCGATGGAGACACCCGGGTCGGCGGCCACGGCGGACTTGAGCAGCGCGTCGGCGGCGTAGATCCCGGCGGGGCCGGCTCCGACAATGGCTACCCGCAGGGGGCGGGGCATGATCAGGTTCCCTTCGAGCGGTGACAGATCGACTCGGGGGAAGCCTAAACTAAGGCAAACCTAACTCGGTACGCGGGTCCACTCTATGAGCTCATAAACAGCATTTATGAGCGGGCGGCGCTCGCCGCGCGCCCCGCGGCCGCTCACCCATGCCCACGCCCGCGGTCCGCGCGCCCTCAGGGCAGCGGCTGTTCGGCCCAGATCACCTTGCCCTTGGGGGTGTACCGGGTGCCCCAGCGCTCGGTGAGCTGCGCCACCAGGAACAGCCCGCGCCCGCCCTCGTCGGTCATCGCCGCGTACCGCAGATGCGGCGAGGTGCTGCTGCCGTCCGAGACCTCGCAGATCAGCGTGCGGTCGCGCAGCAGCCGCACCCGCACGGGCCCGCTGCCGTAGCGGATCGCGTTGGTGACCAGCTCGCTGAGAATGAGCTCCGTCGCGAACGCCAGCTCGTCCAGGTCCCAGCGCGCCAGCTGCCGCATCGCCGCCGAGCGCACCTCGCCGACCGCCGCCGGGTCCACCGGCACGTCCCACTCGGCGACCCGGTCGGAGCCCAAAGCCCGGGTGTGCGCCACGATCAGCGCGATGTCGTCGCCCTGCCGGGCCGGCAGCAACGCGTCCAGGACCGCCTGGCAGGTCTCTTCCGGCGAGCCGTCGGCGCTCTGCTCCAACGCCGCGCGCAGCATCTCCAGACCCGTGTCGATGTCCCGCTCCCGGTCCTCCACCAGCCCGTCCGTGTACAGCGCCAGCCGGCTGCCCTCGGCCAGCTCCAGCTCGACCGTCTCGAACGGCAGACCGCCCAGCCCCAGCGGGGGCCCCGCCGGCACGTCGGCGTACTCCACGCGGCCGTCGGGACGCACCACCGCCGGCGGCGGATGGCCGGCGCGGGCCATCGTGCAGCGCCGGGACACCGGGTCGTAGATGGCGTACAGACAGGTCGCCCCGGAGACGGCCGCGTTGCCCCGGTCGCCCGCCTCGTCCTGGTCGATGCGCGCCACCAACTCGTCGAGCAGGCCCAGCAGTTCCTCGGGGGACAGATCCAGCGCGGAGAAGTTGTGCACGGCCGTGCGCAGCCGCCCCATGGTGGCCGCCGCGTGCAGACCGTGTCCCACCACGTCGCCGACGACCAGGGCGACCCGGGCTCCCGACAGCGGCAGCACGTCGAACCAGTCGCCCCCCACGCCGGCCTGCGCGGGCAGATACCGGTAGGCGATGTCCAGGGCGTTCTGCGCCGGCAGCGTACGGGGCAGCAGACTGCGCTGCAGCGTGACGGCCATGCCGTGCTCGCGGGTGAAACGGCGCGCGTTGTCGATGGAGATCGCCGCCCGCGCCACCAGCTCCTCGGCGAGCGCCACCTCGTCCGGATCGAACGGGTCGGGCCGCTCCGAACGCCAGAAACTGACCACGCCCAGGATCAGCCCGCCGGCCCGCACCGGCACCGTGATCAGCGAGTGGATGCCGAACTCCACGACCTGCTCGGTCCGCTCCAGGTCCTGGGCCCGCCAGCCCGGCGCCCGGGACAGCCGGGCCTCCAGGACGGCCCGTGCCGTGTCCAGACTGCGGGCCTGCGGCGCGGAGTCGACGAACCGGATCCGGTCGCCCACCGCGTACAGCGGAGCGCCCTTGCGGATCCCGCCGACCGCCGTGCGCCGCAACGCGCCCTGCGCCTGAGGCTCCTCGCCGTCCAGGACGGCGTCGAACAGGTCGACCGTCGCGAAGTCCGCGAACCTCGGCACGGCCAGGGCCGTCAGCTCCTCGGCCGTGCGGGTCACGTCCAGGCTCGTCCCGATGCCGACCCCGGCCGCGTACAGCATGTCGAGACGCTCACGGGCCGTCTCCGCCCGACCCGACAGGGCGCGCAGCTCGGTGGAGTCGCGCAGGGTCGCGACGCTGCCGGCCGGACCGCCCGCCAGATGGGTGGGCCGCTGGTTGATCGCCAGCAGCCGCTCCCCGACCAGATGCACCTCGTCCGTGACCATCCGCCCGGAGGCGAGCAGCTGGGCGGTGTCCCGGTCCAGACCCAGGTCGAGGACCTGCCGCCGCTCGGCGTCCGGGGGCAGATCGAGCAGCCGCTGCGCCTCGTCGTTGGCGAGCAGCAGATCGCCGTCGGCCCCGACGATGATCACGCCCTCCCGCACGGCGTGCAGCACGGCGTCGTGGTGCTCGTACATCCGGGTCATCTCGCGCGGCCCGAGACCGTGCGTCTGGCGCTGCAGCCGACGGCTGACCAGCGCGGTGCTCGCCGTGGCCAGCACCAGGGCGAGCGCGGCGCTGCCGAGGACGAGCGGCAGCTGCCGGTCGGCGGTGCCGCCCACGTGTTCGGTCGTGATGCCCGACGACACCAGTCCGACCACCCGCCCGTCGGGCGCCTTCACCGGGACGACGGCCTGGACCAACCGGCCGATGGTCCCGTCGACCTCCTCGACCACCACGCCGCCGTCCAGCGCCGGCTGGAGGGTCCCGACGAACTTCTTGCCGATGCGGTCCGGCTTGGGGTGGGTGTAGCGGATGCCGTCGGTGTTCATGACGACGATGAAGTCCACGTCCGCGGCCTTGCGGGCGGCCTCGGCCGAAGGCTGCAGCACGGCCGTCGGATCCGGGCTGCCCAGCGCCTGCACGATGCCCGGCGAGTTCGCGAACGTCTGCGCGACGGCCAGCGAACGGTTGCGGGCCTCCTGCGTGCTGTCGTGCCGTACCTGCAGCAGCAGCGCCACCACGGCCGCCACGACCAGCAGCAGCACGATGACGACCTGCAGCACGAACACCTGCACGGCGAGGCTGCTCCCGCCCAGCGTGGTCTCGGGAGCACGCCGACCCCGCGGGCCCCGGGGACCACGGGCCTGACGGGCATCCGAGCGCCCCAGGAGTCGGACCATGTGCCCATGTCTACACTGCCCGGCCCTCGGAGGCGAGAGTGGTCACCGATGGTGACCGGCCGCGCCGCTCAGACCCGGCGCGGGGACTTGGGTCCTGACCCGTCCGGGCCGCTCCGGGTGGCCAGCAGCAGCGCGATGTCGTCGAACCGGTCGGCCGACCGGCGGGCCGCCGCGGTCAGCCGGTCCGCCACGTCGGCGAGCGAGCGTCCTGCGCCGGTGGGCTTGGTGGCGTCGGTGGGCCCGGCGGCGACGCGGTCGCCGGGACCGGTGGCCCCGGCCGAGGCGACGGGATCCCCCTCACCCGCGCGGCCGTGCGCCCCGCCGGCCTCGGCCAGCGCCCTGCGCAACGCCGCGATGCCGTCGTCGATGTCGTGGCCGGGCTGCTCGACCAGCCCGTCCGTGTAGAGGGCGAGGATCGCGCCCGGCTCCAGCAGCAGTTCGGTCACCGGATAGTGGGCGCGCGGATCCACCCCCAGGACCACCCCGCCGGGCAGGTCCAGGACCTCGGTCCGGCCGTCGGGGTGGCGCAGCAGTGGGGGCAGGTGCCCGGCGCGGGCCGCCCGGGCCCGGCCCGTCGAGGGATCCAGCCGCACATAGCAACAGCTCGCGAACTGGCCGGGGTCCAGGTCGATGAGGAGGTGGTTCGTGCCGCCCATGACCTCCTCGGGCGGCCGGTCCCCGAGCGCGAACGCGCGCACCGCGCTGCGCAGTTGGCCCATCGTCGCCGCAGCCTGCACCCCGTGGCCCTGGACGTCGCCGATGACCAGGGCCAGCCCGTCCCCGGCCTCCACCACGTCGTACCAGTCGCCGCCCACGTCCATGCCTTCGGTGCCCGGCAGATAGCGCCCCGCGGTCTCCACGCGCGCGTGCTGCGACAGCCGGCGGGGGAGCAGCGCCTGCTGCAGGCCGCGCGCGAGGGCCGCCTCGGTGTCGTACCGCTGGGCCTTCTCCATCGCATGGGCGATCAGCCCGGCCAGCGCCGTCAGCACCGTGCGTTCCTTGGAGCCGAAACTGCGCGAACGGTCGAAGCCGAGGATGCAGGAGCCCACCGGGCGGCCCGAGGCGATCAACGGGAGGAAGGCGCGGGCCCCCTCCTCCGCGTCGAGTTCGATGCCCGGGTAGGCGTCGGCCAGCTGCTGCATCGAGTCGAAGAAGAGCGGCCGGCCCGTGGTGAGCGTCTCCACGCCCGGCAGCCGGGCGTCCAGGGCCACCCCCTCGAAGGGCGCCAGGAAGCCCTCGGGGAACCCGGACTCCCACGCCAGATACAGATGCCGCTCCTGAAGCAGGTAGATGGCCAGCCGGCGGCCGCCGAACGCGGGCAGCAGCTCCTGCATGACCACCGCCGACACCTGCCGGGCGGTCACCGCCTCCGTCAGCGCGATCGCCAGCACGATCGGCCGGTACAGCGGGGCGGTCGAGGCGGCGGCGTCCGGCGCGGGGACGGGCCCCTCGACGGCCTCGGGGACGTCGTCGTGCGGCACACGGTCGGCCGGGACGGCCTTGCAGGTGACGAGGTCCGCCCCCGGGTACAGCGACAGCCGCAGCCAGTCGCCCTCGTACGGCCGGGGCGCCGCGGGCCTCTCGGGCGCGGCGGGCAGCCGCACGTCGAAGTGGGCGGGCTCCGGCGACAACAGGACGCCCCGCAGATGCTCCTCGTACGTGGGCTGGTTCAGCCACGGCACGGCCTCCCACAGCTGCCGGCCGACCAGCAGCTCCCGCGGCACGCCCAGGAGGTGGCCGGCCCGGGGGTTGGCGTAGACGACGAGGCCCGTCCGGTCGAGGCAGAACACGCCCTCCGGGAGCAGATCGGCCGCTCCGTCGGCGAGCGCGCCCGGCCCCGGGTCCAGGAGGACCCCGGCGACGGGGTGCGGCGCGTCGGGAGGAGCGCCGGCGCCGCCGTGGTCCAGCGCGGCGGACCCGTCGGCTTCCCGGTCCAGCGGGATCTCCCCGGCCGCCCGGGCCGCCCCGGCCGCCCGGGGCCGGGCCGGGTTCAAGGGCGCCTCGCCGTGCTCCGGCGCTTTCCCGGTGCGGAGCGGCTCGCCGTGTTCCGGCGCCTCCCCGGTGCGGACGGCGGGCCGCCGGGCCTCGGCGGCCGGTCCGATGCCCGCGGCCTCCGCCTCCGTCGCCCGCCACATGTCCAGCAGCCGCAGTCCGCCTGCGGCGGTCCGCACCTGGACCGGCAGCGGCGGGGGCCGGCCCCGGGCCGTGCGGTGCAGCAACTCGGGCAGCCGGTGGGCGTCCGCCGGGTCGAGGGCCCGGGCCAGGGCGTCCAGCGTGCCGGGGAAGTCGCCCGACGGCAGCCCGAGCAGGGCGCGGGCCTGCGCGTCCACGGCGAGGACGCCGGTCGCCGGGGTCCAGGAAAGCCGTCCGACGCGCCCCGGCGCCGGTCCGGCGGCCGGCGGCCGCACGCACAGCGGCGCGTCGTCCCAGGTGACGGTCCCGCCGTCCGCGCCCAGCCGCAGCAGGTCCGCCCCCAGGGCGTCCGCGACGGCCGCCAGCCGCTCGCCCTCCGCCTGCACCTCCGCCGCGTCTGCCGCCGCCGCCCGCAGCACGGTCAGCACCCCGAAGGCCCGGTCCTCCGCCACGACGGGCACATGCAGCGAACCGAACTGGAAAGGCAGTCCGGCCGCGAACTGCGGATAGCGGCGCATCACCTCAGTGGCGTTCGCCAGCACCACCGGGACGCCCGTCCGGTGCACGTCCGCCACCGGGAACGGCCGGTCCGCGCTC
Organism: Streptomyces sp. NPDC001027; assembly: GCF_040299045.1. Lineage (NCBI taxonomy): Bacteria > Bacillati > Actinomycetota > Actinomycetes > Kitasatosporales > Streptomycetaceae > Streptomyces > Streptomyces sp. NPDC001027. The sequence goes on along the minus strand of NZ_JBEPBI010000116.1, from coordinate 17,130 downwards.
ACCCGCCACCAGGGGCGGAACAGCTGACCGGGCAGTCCGGACAGGACCGCGAGGCGCAGCAGCCGGGGGCTCCCCGAGCACAGGTAGACGCCCGCCGCGCGCCCGGCCGTCGTCCGCAACGCGTCCGCGACAGCCCCGGTCAGCAGCGCGGGCGGCGGTCCGGACGGCTTCCGCTCGTCCCTGGCGCTCCCAGTCATCGGCCCTACCTCGTCCGTGCGCCGCCGCGTGGGGCGACACAGCAAGAATGCGCCACATGTGACCGGATGTGCATCCGCGCGCAGGGGAGAAAAGAGCGCGGGACGGGGTGACCGGCCGCCCATGGGTCGGATTCTGGTGGGCGCCTGCTCGTGGACGGACCGGGCGCTGGTCTCCAGCGGCTGGTATCCGGCCGGGCGGCGCGACGCGGCGGGCCGGGTGCTGCACTACGCCGAACGGTTCCCGGTCGTCGAGGTCGACGCGACGTACTACGGGCTGCCCGGCGAACGCACCAGCCGGTTGTGGACGGAGCGGACCCCCGACGGGTTCGTGTTCGACGTGAAGGCGTTCTCGCTGCTGACCGGCCATCCCACCCGGCCCGCCGCGATGCCGCCCGGCCTGCCGGCCGACTCCCGCGGGCCGCGAGCCCTGGACGAGGTGTGGCGGAGGTTCGCCGACGGCATCCGCCCGCTGCGGGACGCCGGCCGGCTCGGCGCCGTCCTCTTCCAGTTCCCGCCCTGGTTCCGCCCCGGCGAACGGGCCCGCGCCTTCCTCGCCCAGTGCGCGCAGCGCACGGCCGGCTGGCCGGTCTGCGTCGAGTTCCGGCATCCGCAGTGGTGGCGGGACGGCCAGGAGCAGGCGACGGCCGACCTGCTGCGGGCCCACGGCTTCGCCGCCGTCGCCGTCGACATGCTGCAGACCCTGCCGTCGGCCGTCCCGCCCGTCACACCGGTCAGCTGCGAGCGGCTGGCGGTCGTCCGGCTGCACGGCCGCAGCCCGCACTGGGGCACGGGCGGCAAGGAGGACCGCTTCCGCCACGAGTACGGCCCCGGCGAGCTCGACGAGTGGGCGCCGAGGATCCGCGCGCTCGCCCGGCGGACCGAGCAGGTGCATGTGCTGTTCAACAACTGCTGCGGGGACGCCGCCGTCCGGGCCGCCGCGCGCATGCGCGCCCTGCTCGGCGGCTGACCGGTTCGCGGGCCGGACGGGCGGTCGTCAGGCGGCGGTGGTGTGCAGGGTGCTCTTGGCGAGCTCGTAGGCGGGGAGCATCGCGTCGTGCTCGCCGGTGTCCAGCCCCCCGAGATGCAGGACGACGGGGCCCTCGGACGTGGTGACGGCGAAGGCGCGCTCCTGCTTGCTCTCGTCGAGGAGCTTGCTCGTGGTCGTGTAGACGACCTCGACGCCCGTGACGTCACCCGCCTTCACCTCGCGGTACACCGCCCCGCTCGCGGCCGGCTCGGCGGCCACGAACTCCGTGAGCACCTTCCGCGCGTCGGCCTTGCCGGGCGCACCGGTCCACACCCGGAGGAACCCGATCTTGCCGGCGGGCTTCGCGTCGATCTCGCAGGCCAGGGTGACCGGGCCCTGGTGCGCGAACGCGTCCAGGAGCTCCGCCAGGTCGCCGCCGTCGCCGGACGCGTCGCCGTCGACGGCCTTGGCCTTCCAGAACTCCGCGGTGTCGAAGGCGACCGGAAGCTCGCAGGCGGACCCGGCCGCCCCGACCGACCCCCCGCGCTTCGCGACCTTCGCGCTCCCCTTCGCGGACGTCCCGGACGCGGCGCCCGAGCCCTCCCGCTCCGCCGTGCACCCCGTCGCCAACCCCGTCACGAGCCCCGTCGCCAGGGCCGCCGTCGCCATCCCCCGCCGCAGCCTTCCCGCGTTCCCCGTCGTCCCCACGTTCCCCACCCCACAGCGCACCGCTGAGTCCCCTCTGCGGGCCGGCGCGTTGCCGGCGGAGCACTGTAACCGAGGGGTGCGCCACCTCCGCCACCGAGATTCGCACGACCGGGCCGCACCCGTGAGGCGGACGAGTGACGTACCGTCATATCGGCGTTCGAATGGGGCGAACGGGAACCCATAGCCGCATGGGCAAGACCGCGCTGATCGTCATCGACATGATCAACACCTACGACCATCCGGACGCGGAGCTGCTGCTGCCGTCCGCCGACAGGGTGGTTCCGGTGATCGCCGGTCTCCTCGAACGGGCCCGCGACGCCGGCGTGTCCGTCGTCTACGTCAACGACAACTTCGGCCAGTGGCGCTCCCACCACGGAGAACTCCTCGACAAGGCGCTCGCCGGCCGCCATGCCCGGCTCGTCGAGCCGCTGGTGCCGGACGAAGGCTCCCTCTTCGTGGTCAAGGCGCGGCACTCGATCTTCTTCGAGACCCCGCTGTCGTACCTCCTCGACCAGGAGGGCATCGGCCACGTCGTGCTCTGCGGGCAGGTCACGGAACAGTGCGTGCTCTACTCGGCCCTCGACGCCCACATCCGCCGTCTCCGGGTGACCGTGCCCCGGGACGCCGTGGCCCACATCCACGACGACCTGGCGGACGCCGCGCTGACCATGATGCGGCGCAACATGGGCGCCCGCGTGTGCGGCAGCGACGAGCTGTGGAACTGAACGGCGCGGCGCGGCACGGCGACTGACGGCACCGTCGGCCGCCGTGGCAGGGAGCGCCGCCGCAGCGACCCTCCGCGTTCCCGGCCCGGGCGCAGACGAGCGGAGCACCGCCCCCGCGGGGCACGGGCCGGCCTTCCCACCGGTTCCTCCCACCACCAAGGGGCACACCACACATGGCAGAGCTGACCCGACGCAGACTCCTGGGCTCGGCCGCGGGCGCGCTGGGCGCCGCAGCGGCCCTCTCCCTGCTCCCGCCGAGCGTCCAGAAGGCCGTCGCGGCCGGAGCGCCCCGCCGGGGCTCGCTCGCCGACATCGAGCACGTCGTCCTGCTGATGCAGGAGAACCGCTCGTTCGACCACTACTTCGGCACCCTGTCCGGCGTGCGCGGCTTCGCCGACCCCGAAGCGCTCACCCTCGGCACCGGACGCTCGGTCTTCCACCAGCCCGACGACGAGAACCCCAGGGGCTACCTGCTGCCCTTCCACCTCGACACCCGCACCTCCAGCGCCCAGGCCATCCCCTCGACCAGCCACTCCTGGTCGGTGCAGCACGACGCCTGGAACGCCGGCCGGATGGACCGCTGGCTGCCCGCCCACCGCAAGGCCGACGGCGCCAACGGCCCCTACGTCATGGGCTACTACACGCGCGAGGACATCCCGTTCCAGTTCGCCCTCGCCGAGACCTTCACCGTCTGCGACCACTACTTCAGCTCGGTGCTGGGCCCGACCTGGCCGAACCGCCTGATGTGGATGACCGGCTCCATCGACCCGGAGGCGCTGCACGGCGGTCCGGTGACCCGCAACTCCGCGCCGACGCCCTTCAGTTGGACGACCTACGCCGAACGCCTCCAGGAAGCCGGCGTCAGCTGGAAGGTGTACCAGCAGGAGGACGACTACGGGTGCAACGTGCTGGAGCAGTTCGCCGCGTTCAGGAACGCGCTGCCCGGCGCCGAACTGTACGAGCGGGGCGTACGGCCGCAGCCGGAGGGGGCCTTCGAGGACGACGCCCGCAACGACCGCCTGCCGACGGTGTCCTGGATCATGCCCCCGGGCCACCAGTCCGAGCACCCGGACTACCTGCCGGCGGCCGGTGCGGCCTTCGTCGCCTCGAAGATCGAGGCCATCGCCGCCGACCCGCAGGTGTGGGCCAAGACCGCGTTCATCCTCAACTACGACGAGAACGACGGCCTCTTCGACCATGTGCCGCCGCCGACCCCGCCCGCCGGCACGCCCGGCGAGTTCGTCGGGGGCCTCCCGATCGGCGGCGGTTTCCGGGTGCCGGCGATCATCGTCTCGCCGTGGACCGTGGGCGGCTGGGTGGCCGGCGAGACGTTCGACCACACCTCGACCCTGCGGCTGCTGGAGCGACTCACCGGGGTCCTGGAACCCAACATCAGCGACTGGCGGCGCAGTGCGTTCGGCGACCTCACCTCGGCGTTCCGCTTCGCGGACGGCAGCGCACCGGCGCCTGCGCTGCCCGACGACACACAGGAACAGCTGGCGAAGGCGCAGACGGACGTCGCCACCCTGCCCAAGCCCACCCTCCCGGGCGCCGACCAGACCTTCCCCGTGCAGGAGACCGGTCGCCGCCCGCAGCGCTGACGCGCCGATCGTGGTGTGCGGCCGGCCAGGCCGGGGCGTGAGGGGACCCGGCCGGGGAATGCGCCGCCCCGGTCGCGGTGCGCGACGCCCCGGGCCGTTTGTGGGGCGCCCGCGTCCGGGGCGGGAGCGGTCGGTCAGTCGCGCACGGCCGCGGCCGGCGGTTCTGCGCGCGTAGACAGCGCGCAGTCCCGCGGCAGGAAGAACAGGGCGCAGATGCGCAGGGGCCCGGGCTCCCGGTTCTCGGCCATGTGGACGCCCTGCGGTCCCACCGGCTCCACGATGCAGCCCCCCGCGGGCGTCACGCACTCGGAGCCGTCCGCCAGGGTCCGGGTCAGCACCCCGGCCGTCACGACGGCGACCACCCGGCCGTCGTGGTAGTGCCAGGGCAGCGAGCCCCCCGGCGGGATCTCGTAGTCGGCGACGACCACCCTCGTGCCCTCCGGCGCGGCCAGGGCGAGACGTTCGGCGAGGAGGCCGTCGGCGCGCAGAACCGGCGCGGGTTCTGCGGCGGGCCGGTTCCCGACGGGCGTGGCGCGGTTCACGCGGCGGCCGCCGGGAAGGGCAGGGGCCGCGGGCGCCGAAGCCCTCCGGGGCCCGCGGTGTCCGGTAATCCGGACGGGGTCATGTTCCGCTGGTCAGTGCGATCCACAGCGGTGACATTAGCCCACTCGCGTCACACCGGGGTGACGCCGGAGTGACCGAAAGTCAAGACCGGCCCCCCGAGTGATCCTGCCGCCCGATCTCTGCGTCTCCCAGAGCGGGACTCGCACACACCTCGTGCGACGAATGGTTGGGGAGACCATGAGCATGCTGCGCCTGCGCCCGGAAGTGGAGCGGCCTCACGAGGGCCGCGCCGACGGCGAGCCTCGCGCCGACCGCACCGCCAGGAAGCCGCCCGGCAGCCCGCTCCGCCGCGCCGCCGCATTCGTCGGCCGCACGCTGCGGGACGAGTGGCACGGCATCGTCGTCGACCCCGTGCGGCAGCTCGCCCGGCGCGGGCCCGCCGCGCTGCTGCTGGCGGTCGTCGCCTGCGTGGGCGTGATCTTCTTCCACGGCATCGCCCAGCACCCCGTGGGAGCGACCGCGGTCCGGCTCCTCGGCGGGGTCCAGGGCGACCTGCCGCTGTGGCTGGCCCTGCTGCGCACTCCGGTCTCCCTGTACGTCCCGGCACTCGACCTTCCGGTGTGGGCCGGCATCACCCAGCTGTTCCTGGCCTTCGCCCTGGCTGAGCTCGCCCTCGGACGCCGCAGGACCCTGCTGATCGCCTATGCCTCCACCCTGGCCGGCACCCTCAGCGTGCGGGTGATGCTGGCGATCGGACCCGGCCCGGGGTGCCTCGGACTGCCGCCCGAGGCGGGACAGGTGCTCGACACCGGCCCCTCCGCCGCGGTCGTCGGGCTCTTCACCTATCTCTCCGTCGTCCGCCGTGCGCCGATCGTCTTCACGCTCACCGGCGGTTCGATGGTGTGGGAGTCGATAGCCAAGCCCAACCTCGCCGGTCGCGAGCATCTGATCGCCGTGGCCGCCGCGGTCGTCATGGGTCTGCTGCAGCTGTGGGCGGACCGCAGGCGACAGGCCCGGCCAGGCCTCGTGGAGGCTCCGGCGCGGTGACGGCCGACGGCGCCCGCCGAACGGCGTCCGGCCTGCTCGTCGTGGGCGGGGGAGAGCGTCGTCGCCACCGCGGGACGGGTGGTTACCTGAGATCTTGCTGTGAATTCGCGGTGCGGTTGAACACTTCTGCGTCCGGCAGCGTATGGGATCGGGGGAATTCCATGTCCAGGGCCGCCGACGACGCGTAGGAGCACTCCTTGGCACAGAACAGGCGCAGACGACCGACGGGCGGACGGCGGGCCAGCTTCGCCGCGATGGCGCTCATTCTCGGCGGCGGTGGGCTGATGGCGGCGAACGTCTACGCCTCGGCGACCGAGGACGGCTCCGAGGGCAACTCCGTGCGCAGGGGCGGCAACAGCGCCGTCACCGTCGACTGCCCGGACGTGGGCGCAAGGCTGACGACCGTCCCGGACCAGGCCTCGGCGGAGGTCGACCGCGAACTCGCGGTGCTCGACGAGCAGGTCGCCGCGGCCTACCGGCAGCTCCAGGAGTCGGCGCAGTCCGTGCGCCAGGACGCGGGCTTCGCGGACAACGCGGTGATGAACCCGCTCAAGGAGAAGCGCGGCGCGACGATCGAACGGATCGCGGTCGCCATCGACCGGGTGGGCGACCGCCCCGAGGGTCTCGAGTCCCTCGCCGCCTGCACCCTGCGCGCCTCCGACGACCAGGCGGACGGGGGCGCCGACGGCACGGGCGACGAGAACCAGGGCGGCGACGGGCAAGGCGGCCAGGGTCAGGACGGCAAGGGCCAGGACGGCCAGGGCCAGGGCGACAACGGTCAGGGCCAGGGCGGCGACCAGCAGGGCGGACAGGGTCAGCAGGGCAACGGCGGACAGGCCGGGAACGGTCCGGTCGCCGCGGACTTCGCGGACATCGCCTCCGTCCAGCCGGCGCAGCAGACCCCCGACCCGCGCTCCGGCCCCTCCCGCGGCGTCTTCGTCACCAGCTGCGGCGTCAACGCGAACGGCCTGTTCAACTCGGACAACGTGATCGTGGCGCCGGGCGTCAGCAACGGCGCCCACCACTTCCACGACTACGTCGGCAACCAGTCGAACACCGCCTTCGCCTCGGACGACGACCTGGCGAAGGCCCGGACGAGCTGCGTGGACCAGGGCGACAAGTCGACCTACTACTGGCCCGTGCTGCGCCTGCAGAACGGCTCCCAGGAGCGGGACGCGCAGAGCCCGGGCGGCGGCGTCGAGGGCAACGCGGGGAAGATCATCACCCCGAAGGACGTCACGCTGACCTTCGTCGGCAACCCGCGCTCCAAGGTCACGGCCATGCCGCGGCTGCTGCGCATCATCACCGGCGACGCGAAGGCCTTCGTCAACGGCACGGCCAACGCCAACGCGTCGTGGAGCTGCACCGGGTTCGAGGACCGTCAGCTCAAGGACAAGTACCCGCTCTGCCCGTCCGGCAGCGACGTGGTGCGCACCTTCCGTTTCCAGAGCTGCTGGGACGGATCCAACATCGACAGCGCCAACCACCGCACCCATGTGGCGTTCGCCGGCGCCGACGGCTCCTGCCCTGCGGGCTTCGAGGCCGTGCCGCAGCTGGTCCAGCGCATCGTGTACGACGTCGACGCGCCGAGCCTGCAGGACGGCGGCCGGACGACTCCGCTGTTCGCGGTGGACTCCTTCCCGGAGCAGCTGCACAAGGCGGTCACCGATCACGGCGACTTCATCAACGTCTTCGACGACTCCCTGATGCGGCAGATGGTCGACTGCATCAACGGCGGCCGAAAGTGCGGCGCCGGCCAGAACGGCGGCGGCGACGAAGGAAACGGCGGCAACGGAAACGCCGGGAACAACAACGGGGGCGGCGACGACAACGCCGTTAACGGGAACGGCGAAGGAAACGGCGGCAACGGTTCCGGAAACGGGGACAACGGAAACGCCGGTGACAACGGTTCCGGAAACGCCGACGACAACGGTTCCGGAAACGGCGGCGGCGACGGTTCCGGTAACGGTGGCGACAAGGGCTCCGAGAACACGGGCGATAACCCCGGCGGCGGCGGCGGCAACGGCGGCGGTGGCAACGCCGACGACAACGGTTCCGGAAACGGCGGCGGCGCCGGTCAGGGCGCACAGCCGTCCGCAGGCAAGCCGGCTCCCGAGGCACAGGCCAAGAGCCAGCCCCACGTCGACGCGAGGCCGTCGGCGAAGGCGGCCGCGTCGGCCCCTCCGGCGGGCTCGGGCGGTGAGATCGGCACCCCGGCGACCGCTCCGCCGACCGTGTCCGCTCCGGCGCAGTCGCAGGGCCGCCCCCCGGCCGACCCGGGCGCCGTCACCCCCGTCACCGGCGGCGCCGAGCAGCAGGCGGTGCAGGGCGGCCTCGCCGAGACCGGCGCCGACCTGTGGCCCGGCGTGCTCGGCGCCCTGCTGGTGATCGGCGGCTTCGTCGTCCTGCGCCGCAACGCCCGGCGCCGCTGAGCAGCCGAGTCCGGTCGGCACGACCTGGGGCCCGTCGCACCCGCGGCGGGCCCCAGGTCGTGCGCCTCCCCGGGCCGGGACCCCTGGGAAGTGCCCCGCGCGGCGACGGCGCACCTCGTGTCCCTCGGACCCCATCCCGGGGTCGCGGTCACGCCGGGGCCCCGCGCCATGGACAATTGATCGAGATCGTTGGTGCTGTCGACGCACGACAAGGAGCCTCGGAGCATGGCGGGCGCACGGTGAACGGAACAGGCAGATCGAAGTGGGCGCTGCCGCACGTCGGCCGGGCGCAGCAAGATGCCGTAGCCCGCGCGCGAAGCTGGGCGCGGCTCGCCCTGGTGCTGGTGGTCGCGTGCGTCGCGGTGGTCATGGCCGGCGTCGGTTCCGGCGGCTGGCTGGTGCTGCTCGCCGGGTTCGCCCTGCTCGCGCTCGCCGCGGCGGGCGTGTGGTGGATGCTGGCCCATCGGGGCGGGCCCCGGCTGCTCGGCGGCTTGCTGGCGGTGACCGCGCCCGTGGGCGTGCTCGTGCTGTACGCGACGTCGGGACTGTGGCCGGTGGCGGTGGGCGCGCTCGGGCTGTGGGCGGGGGCGCTGGCCTCGGCCCGGGCCGCGTTGCGCAGCGTGCGCCGTCCCAAGGGCACCCACGGCCGCAGGACCCCGCCGCCGCGCCGACCGGTCCTGATCATGAACGTGCGCTCGGGCGGCGGCAAGGTCGTCAAGCACGATCTCGCGGCGCGCGCCGAGGCCCTAGGCGCGCGGGTGATCCTGCTCGGCGTGGACGACGGGTACGTCGACCCGGCGGCGGAGGCCCGCCGGGCCGTCGCCGAGGGCGCGGACCTGCTCGGCGTCGCGGGCGGCGACGGCACCCAGGCGCTGGTCGCCGGCGTGGCCGCCGAACTCGACGTGCCCTTCCTGGTCGTCGCCGCCGGCACCCGCAACCACTTCGCCATGGACCTCGGCCTCGACCGCACCGACCCGGTGCGCAGCCTGGACGCCCTCACGAGCGGCGTCGAACTGCGCGTGGATCTCGGTGACGTGAGCGGACGACCCTTCGTCAACACCGTGTCCTTCGGGGCGTACGCGGAGATAGTGCAGAGTCCCGACTACCGCGACGCCAAGGCCGCCACGGCCTTGGACCACCTGCCCGAGCTGCTGCAGGGCGACTCGGGCCCGGTGCTGCACGTGCGCACCGACGACACCGCCGTCCACGCGCCGCAGGCGCTGCTGGTCAGCAACAACGCCTACGCCCGCGCCGACCCGTTGGGCGGCGGCCGTCGCCCCCGGCTCGACGCCGGGCTCCTCGGAGTGATCGGCCTGCGGGTCGAAGGCGCGGCCCAGGCCGCCGAACTCGCCCTGCTCGGCGAGCGCGCGGGCAGCATCACCTCGGTGACGTCCAAGCGCGTCGTCGTCGAGGCCGACCGGGAGCGCATCGCGGTGGCCGTCGACGGCGAGGCCCTGGAACTCGACATTCCGGTGGTGTGCACGGTACGGCCCGCCGCGCTGCGGGTCCGGGTGCCGCGGCACCGCCCGGGCGCGGCCTACGCGCCCCCCACGGTCGACTGGCGGCGCGTCACCCGTCTCGCGCTCGGCCATCCCGACCCCCGTACGATCAAGGAGGCCTACGATGTCTGACCGCCCAGCGAAGCTGACCGCCCGGCGACTGGTCGGCGACCTCGCCACCCTGGACCAGGCTCTGTACGAGACGGTCACCGTGACCAGGACGCCCACTCTGGACACCGCGCTGCGCCGGCTGTCCGCGGCCGCCGACCACTCCAAGCTCTCCTTCTCGGTGGCCGCCGCGCTCGCCCTGCGCGGCGGTCGTGCGCGCCGCGCGGCGGTGCTCGGCGTCGCGGCGATCGGCGTCGCCTCGGCCAGCGCCAACCTGCTCGGGAAGCAGCTGGTGCGCCGTTCCCGGCCGCACCGGTCGGAGGACTCGCCGTACCCGGGGCGGCACGTGCCGATGCCGCACTCGGCGTCGTTCCCGTCGGGACACACCGCCTCGGCCGTCGCCTTCGCCGCTGCCGTCGGCCCGACGCTGCCGGTCTCCGCGGTCCCGCTCGGCGTGCTGGCCTGTGCGGTGGGCTACTCGAGGGTCCACACCGGTGTGCACTACCCGGGCGACGTGGTGGCCGGCGCGGTCCTCGGCACGGGTGCGGCGGCCCTCGTCCTCGCTCTCGCCGCCCGCGTCGGGGACTGACCCCGGCGGCGGGCTACGGCTTGCCGCAGTGCAGGAACAGATGGGGCTCGGGGACGGCCTCGGGGTGGTCGGGGGTGAACAGGACGCTCTCCTCGTCCAGCACGGTGAGGCCGGCGGCGGTGACGACGTCGACGAGGTCCTGGCGGGCGTAGCTGGTCACCCGCACCGGCTGCCCCATGAACACGGCGTCGGCGCCCTCCACGTCCACCGGCACGGTCGCCAGGGCGAGGCTGCCGCCCGGCAGCAGCGCCCGCGCGAGTCGGCCGATGAGCTCGCTCTGCTGTGCCCGTTCCATCTGCAGCAGGGAGAAGTACGCGCAGACGGCGTTCAAGGAGCGCTCCCGCAGGGGGAGTCGGCGTACGTCCGCACACCGGAAGGCGGCGTCCGGCACCTGGCGCGCGGCGAGGTCCACCATGACGGGGGAGACGTCGACGCCCAGCACGCGATGGCCCGCGGCCGCCAGGGTCGCCGCCGTGGGCCGTCCGGTGCCGCTGCCGACGTCGAGCACGTCGCTGCCCGGTGCGAGCCGGCCGAGCAGCCAGTCAAGGGATCTGCGGTGCGCCTCCGAGTGCGCGAACGCCTTCTCGTACGCGGGCCCCAGTGCGTCGAACACCCGCGCCGCGCGCTGTCCGTCGTCCTCACTCGTCACGTCGGCTCCTCCTCGTGATGTGCGGGTCCCGGGGGCCTCGCACGGATGGGTTCACGCCAGGTGAGCGGAAAGACTTCCCGAAACGGGCCGGAATCATGTTTTCCACTACCGTAAGTAACATGATCCAATCCTCTTGACGCGGAACCTACTGGTGAGTAGCCCTGGTCGCCGCGGACCGTCGTTTCGTTCGGAGGACCCCCCATGAGCTCACCCGAGGACGTCTTGCAGGAGACCCGCGCCGCGTACGAGGAGCACGCCCGCGTGTGCCGTCAGTGTCACTACGACGGGGCGCCGTGCGCCGTCTCCAAACTCCTCCTGCGTGCCTACAACAACGCCAGAAGGACGCAGATGCGCACCCGCCCCGCCATGCACTGACGGGTCGGCGGCGCACATCGGGGCGGCTGTTCTCCGCGCCCGCTCCGGTCGGGCGTGCGGCGCGGGCGAACGGACGCCTTCCGGAGGCCGCCGGTCTCAGGCGGGGCGTACGGCGCCGCGCAGCGCGCCCTCGCCGTAGGGAAGGATCGCCTCTTCGCGGATGGCGGCGCCCGGACCCGGGGCGTGGATCATCATGCCGTTCCCCGTGCACAGGCCGACGTGGCTGAGGTCGTCGAAGAAGAAGACCAGGTCGCCGGCGCGCAGATCGGCCAGGCTGATCCGGGTGAATGCCTTGGCCTGGTCGATGGCGGCCCTCGGCAGGCTCACCCCGGCGGCCTTCCACGCGGCCTGGGTGAGGCTGGAGCAGTCGTAGGACTCCGGTCCCGTGGCTCCCCACACGCAGGGCCGCCCGGTCTGGGCGCGGGCGAAGGCGAGCGCCTTGTCCGCCTTGCCCAGGTAGGCGGTCCCGGTGGCGCTGGCGGTGACGTCGGCGGGGGCGGCCGGCCGGACGGGCTCGGGAAGCGGGGCCACGGGCGCGGCGAGATCGGCGGAGGTCGGGTAGCCCTGACCGGCGGTCAGCGCGTCCGGCGCGGGAGCCGGGACGCCGATGCCGGACGTCTGATAGGCCGGGGCGGCTGCCACGCCCGCCGCGGCGAAACCGAACTCGGGTGCCGCGACCGGCATTTCGGGGTACGCGTATCCGGCGGGAGGCGTCAGCGGCCCCAGTTCGTCCATGAGGTGGTCCGGCGCGATCGGACCCGTCGCCGAAGCCGTGAAGCCGGATTCCGGCGCCGCAGCGCCGAGGCCGGGTACGGCGTGGCCGAACGACGGTGTGCCGAAGCCGAGTTCCGCGCCACCGAGGTCGGGCGCCGGTTCCACCAGGGCGATGTCGGACGCCGAGAACGCCGGGGCCGGAGCGGGGAACGAGAACCCTCCGGTGTCGAGGAGGCTCTCCGGCCCGGCCGACGGTGCGGCGGCCGCCGGAGCGGCGGCGGGCCTTCCCGCCCACGCGGCGGTGATCTCCGCGCGGAACGCCTGCTGCTCCGCGGTGTCCCAGGGCTGCTGGACCGACTGCGGGTCGACCGGCTGCTGAGGCACGGCGGCGGGTGCGACGCCCGGCTGCGCGGTCGTCGCGGACAGGGACTGCATCGACGGGGAGGACGTGGACTGCGCGGGGATGAACGCGGTGAGCGCGGGCTGCGGGGAGGGCGCGGGCTGGGCGACGGCCCGAGCCAGGATCTCGCGGGCGGTGGCGAGCTTGCGCCCGATCCGCTCCTTGGCGCTCCTGAGCGAGGCCTGTCGGTCGGCGGGAGCGACGGCGGGGGAGGCGTCCGGGGCGGGAGCGGCGGGGAGCGCGGCCGGCGCGGGAAGGGCCGCCCGGGGTGCGGGGAGCGCGGCCGGCGCGCCGGCCTCCAGGGCCCTGGGCTCGCTGCGGCGCGCTTCGATGGCCGCGGGCGGCGCGGCGACGGCGGGTCCGGTGAGCTCCGGAATGCGTCTCGCCGCCGCTTTGAGCTCGCGGATCGTCGCACTGTCCGCGGAGGACGCGGGCCGGGCCGGACGGGGCGGTCGGCGATCGGCCGGCAGCACGGCGGCGGTGGTCGGTCCGATCTTGTCGCGCGCTCCGTCGAACCACTGCTTGGCGACCGCGTCGAGCGACGGATCGGCAGATCCACGGCCGCTGTTGGCGACGGAGCCGACCGTCCGGCGCGAGAGGTTCGACATGGCGCGCGTGGCGTTGTAAGTGCCCGTGTCGGTCTCGGCCCGGTCGTACAGCGAACTGACACGCTGCTGGATCTCCGCCCGGCTCGGCTCATTGCTGCCGCCTGGGGACCGAGGGCTGCGATCCGTCGCCATGGAAGACGTTCTCCTTCCGTGCTCCGCCGGTGTGTTGCGGCGGAATCCGGGCGACCCCTGTTGCGGGTGACCCAAGCCCCCTGCCCTGAAAGGCAGTCGAACGGCCTGGCGTCAACCTAACCAACTTGTGTGCCTGGTGTGAAGATTGAGGTGTTAAATGTCCGATACGTATTCGTGACCTTCGTCTCTTGTCGGTGACGCCCCGCTGTCGTGCCGACGGTGTGACGCATCCTGGTGTCCGGCTGTGCGCGGTCGACGCCTGTCGGTCACGAGCGGCGGATTCCCCGCCTCGGTCTCACGGACGCCGGACGCGGCCGGCCTCGTCGTGGGCCAGCAGCGACAGCAGGGCCGCCACGCTCAGTCCCGCTTCGGCGGGATGGCGCAGCACCTGGCCCGGCTCGATCCGGTAGACGTTGCTGCGCCCGTCCTTCGTGTGGGACAGATAACCGCCCTGTTCCAGATCCGCGATGATCTTCTGCACCGCCCGCTCGGTGAGTCGGCAGTGTGCGGCGATGTCCCGGATGCGGGCGCTGTGGTCGTCCGCGATGGCCGCGAGTACGCGGGCGTGGTTGGTCAGAAACGTCCATCCGCTGTGTGGCTCGGGCGCTGCCTCCATGGGGTCATCCTACGTCCGGGCTTTCACGAACACAAAGGACGGAACTTCATTTCGTGTATCTGTTGACGTGTGACGCTCGGAGGGTGAGTCTTGAGGTGACATGTGGGTGACCGAGGGAGGCGGTCATGGCGGAACCGGTGTACGACGCGGACGCGGGCGGCGAGGATGCGTGCGCGGGTGCGGAGTCCCCTGGCGGGCGTCCCGCCGAGGCGACTCCCGGGCCCGACATCACGGTCCGTGCCGACGGGCGGCGGATCGTCGTGGCGGTGCGCGGTGAGCTGGACTTCGACTCGGCCGCGCCTCTCGGACGCGCCCTGGGCGCCGCGCTCGACGCGGCAGAGGACGGGATCGACCTGGAGCTGGACGGGGTGGTGTTCTGCGACTGCTCCGCCCTCAACGTGCTGCTCGGCGTGCGCGACGAAGGCCTGCGGCAGGGCAGGACGGTCGTCCTGCGCTCGGTCGGCCCGGCGGTGGCCCGGCTGTTGACGCTGACCGGCACGGGGCCGCTGTTCGCGGCCGCCCCCAGTGCCGGCCCTGCTCCCGACACGGGCGTCGGCTCCGCCGCCCGTGACGCCGTCAGCCCCACTGCCGAACGAGCCGCCGAGCAGCGGGCCGACCCCCACGCGGGCGGCACGCGCTCAACCGGCCTGCCGGGCGGGGCACTCGACGGCAGCCCCCTGCGACGGCGCATCGAACTCGTACAGCTGCGGCGCGCGTTGCGGACGCACCCGGTGATCGACCTGGCCCGCGGCGTCCTCATGGCGTCCTTCGGACTGAACGCCGACGAGGCCTGGCGGGTCCTGGCCCTGGCCGCCCGGAACACCGACGGGACGGTGCGGGGCCTGGCCCGGGACCTGGTCGCCGCCGTCGAGGAGCACCCCGAGCCGGGCGCCGCCCTGCCGGAGGCGGTGACCTCGGCGGTGGCCGAGATCAGATCGTAGGAGGAGCGCCTGCGGCGAGCGGTCGACGCGACGGGCGCAGCGCGGCGGCCGGTTCGGCCGTCGGGCGCGTTCTCGGGTAGAACTGGCTGACATGCGCGTCGACCATGATCCCCGAGCCCTGGGCGCGGGCGCCTTCTACCGGCTGCTCACCGCCGTCGTCGTCCCCCGGCCGATCGCCTGGGTGTCGACCCTCGCGGCGGACGGCACCGCCAACCTCGCCCCGCACTCGTTCTTCACGGTGGCCTGCACCGACCCGCCGATCGTCCAGTTCACGTCCGTGGGGCGGAAGGACTCGTTGCGCAACGTCGAGGCCACCGGCGAGTTCGTCGTCAACTTCGCACCCGAGGAGCTCATCGAGCAGATCAACGCCACCGCCACCGACTTCCCCGCGCACGAGAGCGAGTTCGACGCGGTCGGCGTCGAGCGGGAGCCCTCCCTGCGCGTGCGGCCGCCCCGCGTGGCGGAGTCGCCCGTGGCCCTGGAGTGCCGCCTGCACTCCACCGTGGTCCTCGGCGACTGCACGCTGGTCCTCGGCGAGGTCGTGCACGCCGCCGTGCACGAGGACGTCGTCGTCGACGGCCGCCCCGACATCCGCCGGCTGCGGCCCCTCTCGAGGCTGGGCGGCGACGAGTGGGGCGCCGTCGGCGAGATCCACGACCTGGCCCGCGTCGCCTACCGCGACTTGCCGCCGTCCTGACCGGTGCACCCGTATGCTCGGCTCATGACGCGACGGGTGAAGGGCGTGGGGGCCGACGGCTCCTGGTGTTCGCTGTGGTCGAGGAATTCGGCGTTGTCGATCGGATCCGTCAACTCCTTCCTCTCCGTCGGCTCGGTGGGCAGCTCCCTGTCCGTCGCCTCTGTCGGCGGCTTCCTGTCCGTGGGGTCGGTCGGCTCCGCCCTGTCCGTCGCCTCCGTCGGATCCTGGCTCAGCGCGGGCTCGGTGCTGAGCGCCCGCACCACCGGCTCGGTGCTCACCCGCCGTTCGCGCGGGACGGCGGCCGCGGCGGCGACGGTCGCCGGGGTGACCCTGGCGGCCTGCGCATGGAAGTACGGCCGCAGCCGCCCCGTATCGTGAGCCGCCCCGTTTCGTGAGTCGGCCGGTGGGGGGCGGGTCCCCCGCGATCCCGCGCCACTCGCGTGGGTAGGCCCGCAGGCGGCCCGCAAGGCCCGGTCGCAGCGTCCCGTCGGCGACGCCGCGGCGCCGGGCCCGACCGCCGACATCGTGTGCGCCGAGACGCCTGGGCCGGGCCAGGGCCCGGGCGCACGCCGCCTCCCTCGGCGCCGCTGGAGCAGCGCGCGCGGCCCTGACGCCCTCCTTCTCGGACCGGCCCGCACACCGCGGCGGATCATCGGTCGCGCACGGCGTTGTCAGTGGCCCCCGCTAAGTTCGTTCGTGTCGCGCCGCTCCGGTACGACGACCCCCCTTGTGCTGCGCCGAGTCGGCGTGTGCAGCCGCATGCCGCAAAGGAGATGGTGTGTTCTCGGACCGGGAGAACTGGGAGAGGGCGAGCACGGCCCGGGTGGTGCCCCCCGCGCGGCCGCGCAAACTCGCCAAGGTCCCCTTCGTGGAACTGGCCGACGGGCGCCTGCAGGGCGTCGTCTCCAGCGGCTCGGACATCGAGCGGGTGTACGTCTCGTCGGTCGCCGCCGGCACCCATGCCTTCGCGTGCAGCACCAACAACAACCGCCCCTGCGGGGGCGCGCGCGGCTCGTTCTGCAACCACATCCGCGCACTGATCACCGAGGCCGTGCTGCAGTACGGCGCCGACCGCGTCGCCCGCTACCTGCGCGTGGAGCCCGCCGGTCCGCAGGCCGACGCCGCCGCCCTCACCGCCGCGATGACCGGCGCCCGCCCGCCCCAGGCGGACGGCAAGGCGGCGGCCGCGCCCGTCTTCAGCCGGTTCCTGCGGCACCTGGCCTATCTCGAGCTCGCCCCCGTCACCGTGCCGCTGCCGGAACTGCAGTGGTTCCCGCCGACCCGGGCGGAGAGCGCCCCGGCAGCGACCGGGCACGAGCCGGAGACCCCGCAGCAGGCCCCGAGCGGTTCAACGGCCGAACCCGTCGAGGGACTCGACGAGGCGTTGTCGGCAGTCGACGCGTTCGACCACGCCCTCGCCGCCGGTCTGCTGCGCCCCCGCCCCGACCGGGTCGGCGGACTCGGCGACCTCGCCCGCGCGGTCTCCGGCAGCCCGCTGGCCGCCCGGGTGGAGGAGGCGGCCGAGAAGGCCGCGGCCGGCGCCGCGAGCGAGGACCACCTC
>NZ_JBEPBI010000115.1:0-24347 GCF_040299045.1 Streptomyces sp. NPDC001027 | reverse complement strand
CCGTCCGGCGGTGACCGGACCGGCGGTTCGGTGGCCGGGCGCGGGGCCCGACCGGCTCGGGCGGACGCCACCCCGCACCGCCCGAGCCGGCCGCCGTCCCGCCTCCCGAGCGGTCGCCGCCGACCCCAGCGGACCGGTCCTCTCTTGCACGTCCACCCTCAGCGCCAGCCTCAGAAAGAGGTCGCACCCTCATGACCACCGCCGTCACCCGCAGCGAACACGACCTGCTCGGAGACCGGGACGTCCCCGCCGACGTCTACTGGGGTGTCCACACCCTGCGCGCCATCGAGAACTTCCCCATCACCGGCACGTCCATCTCCGCTCATCCCCACCTGATCGACGCCCTTGCCGCCGTCAAGGAGGCCGCCGCCCTCGCGAACGAGGAGCTGGGTCTGCTCGAGCCGGAGAAGGCCGCCGCGATCGTCGCCGCCTGCCGTGAGATCCGTACCGGCGAGCTGCACGACCAGTTCGTCGTGGACGTCGTCCAGGGCGGCGCGGGCACCTCGACCAACATGAACGCCAACGAGGTGATCGCCAACCGGGCGCTGGAGCTGCTCGGCCACGCGAAGGGCGAGTACCGGTTCCTGCACCCCAACGAGCACGTCAACCTCGGTCAGTCCACCAACGACGTGTACCCGACCGCCGTCAAGGTGGCGACGGTGTTCGCGGTGCGCGGACTGCTCGACGCGATGGCCGTGCTGCAGGACTCCTACGCCCGCAAGGCCGTCGAGTTCCGCGACGTGCTCAAGATGGGCCGCACCCAGCTGCAGGACGCGGTGCCGATGACGCTCGGTCAGGAGTTCTCCGCGTACGCCGTCATGACGGACGAGGACCGCAGCCGTCTCGCCGAGGCCGTCGAGCTGATCCACGAGATCAACCTGGGCGCGACCGCGATCGGCACCGGCCTCAACGCGCCCGCGGGATACGCCGAGTCGGCCCGCCGACACCTGGCCGAGATCACCGGGCTGCCGCTGGTGACCGCCGCGAACCTGGTCGAGGCCACCCAGGACTGCGGCGCGTTCGTGCAGATGTCCGGCGTCCTGAAGCGGATCGCCGTCAAGCTCTCGAAGAGCTGCAACGATCTGCGACTGCTGTCGTCCGGGCCGCGCGCGGGCCTCGGGGAGATCAACCTGCCGCCGGTGCAGGCCGGTTCGTCGATCATGCCCGGCAAGGTCAATCCGGTGATCCCCGAGGTCGTCAACCAGGTCGCCTTCGAGGTGATCGGCAACGACGTCGCCATCACCATGGCCGCCGAGGCCGGGCAGCTCCAGCTCAACGCCTTCGAGCCGATCATCCTGCACTCCCTGTCGGAGAGCATCACCCACCTGCGCGCCGCCTGCCTCACCCTCGCCGAGCGCTGTGTGGACGGCATCACCGCCAACACCGAGGCGCTGCGCGCGAGCGTGGAGAACTCCATCGGCCTGGTCACCGCCCTCAACCCGCACATCGGGTACACCGCGGCCACCGAGATCGCGAAGGAGGCCCTCGTCACCGGCCGGGGCGTCGCCGAACTCGTCCTGGAGAAGGGACTGCTGCCCGCCGAACGCCTCGCCGGACTGCTGCGCCCCGAGGTGCTCGCGGGCAGCGGGCACACCCTGGGCTGACCCCGGCCGACCCCCTACGACCTGCGACGAACGCGCCAGGACCGGCCCGGAGGCACAATGGTGATCATGACAACGACGTCGTCCCTCGCCTTCCAGCCGGTCCTGGAGCGGATCGCCGAGGAGATGGAGCGCACCCCCGGCCGCGGTCGGCCCGCCGACTACATCCCGGCGCTCGCCGCCTTCGACCCGCGCCGCTTCGGCATGGCCGTCGCGGAGCTGGACGGCACGGTGTACGGCGTGGGGGACTGGCGGGAGCCGTTCTCCACGCAGTCCCTCACCAAGGTCTTCACCCTCGCGCTCGGGCTCGCCCGCGAGGGCGACGAACTCTGGGAGCACGTGGGTCGGGAGCCCTCGGGCAACCCCTTCAACTCCCTGGTGCAACTGGAGTACGAGGGAGGCATTCCGCGCAACCCGTTCATCAACGCGGGCGCGCTGGTCGTCACCGACCGCCTGCAGACGCGCAGCGGAGACGCGGCCGGCGAGCTGCTGGAGTTCCTGCGGGCCGAGAGCGGCAACCCCGGCCTCGACTTCGACGAGGAGATCGCCGCCTCCGAGGCCGCGCACGGCCACCGCAACGCCGCTCTCGCCCACTTCATGGCGTCGTACGGCAACATCGACAACGAGGTGCCGGTCCTGCTCGACCAGTACTTCCGGCAGTGCTCCCTCACCGCCTCCTGCGCCGACCTCGCCCTGGCGACCGGCTTCCTCGCCCGGCACGGCGTGCGCGCCGACGGCGCGCGGCTGCTCACCCGGAGCCAGGCCAAGCAGGTCAACGCGGTGATGCTGACCTGCGGGACGTACGACGCCGCCGGCGAGTTCGCCTATCGGGTCGGCCTGCCCGGCAAGAGCGGCGTGGGCGGCGGCATCATCGCCGTGGTGCCGGGCCGCTGCACGCTGTGCGTGTGGAGTCCGGGCCTGGACGAGCACGGCAACTCCGTGGCGGGAGTGGCCGCGCTCGACCGGTTCACGACGCTCACGGGACTGTCCGTGTTCTGACCGTGTCCGCGCGCGCTGTGGCCGCCGGGGTCAGTCGCGGGTGAACCGGCGGCGTGCGACCCACAGCACCGCCGCCACTGCCGCACCGCCGAGGACGGCCGCGCCGGCGATCTCCGCGACCGCCGGCCATCCCGGACGCCGTGACGGGTCTGCGGAGGCGACCGCGGCCGCCCTCACCGGCCCTGCCCCCGCCGGGGACGGCGTGGACGTCCGGGCCGGGGTGGAGCCCGACGCCGCCGTGGAGCCCGGCGCAGGCGTAGAGCCCGGCGCCGCCGTGGCCGCCCGCGGAGGAGTCTGCGCGGGCGGCCGGGTGAACGCCGGCTCCGGTCCCGCCACAGGGGGCGGAGGGGTGCGCAGCGCGTCGAGCGAGCCGACCGGCTCGACACGGCCGGCCGCCTCGAATCCCCAGTCGAGCAGTTCCCGCGCCTCCTCGTAGACGGCGTGCCCGCCGCCCGACTGAGGGTTCATCACCGTCACCACGAGGGTCTGCCCGCCCCGGCGGGCTGCGGCCACCAGGGTGTTGCCGGCGTTGCTGGTGTAGCCGTTCTTGATCCCGATCAGACCGGGGTACGGTTCGACGCCGTCGTGCCCGGTCAGCAGCCGGTTGGTGTTGGCGATGCCGTACGACCAGCCGTCGCCGCCCGGGAACGAGGCCTCCGCCGTGCCGCAGTAGCGGGCGAAGTCGGCGTTGTGCAGCCCGGCCCGGCCGAACACCGCCAGGTCGAACGCGGAGGAGACCTGGCCTGGTGTGTCGTATCCGTCGGGGGAGCGGACGTGGGTGTCCAGGGCGCCGAGCGAGCGGGCCTTCTCCTGCATCCGGGCGGTCGTCGCGTTCCAGCCGCCGTTGAGGGCCGCGAGCACGTGCACGGCGTCGTTGCCGGAGTTGAGGAACACCCCGCGCCACAGGTCGGCGACCGAGTACGTCTGGCCCTCGGCGACCCCGACCAGGCTGCTGCCCGGCCCGATGTCCGCGAGCTCCTCCTCGGTGACCCGGTGCCGCAGCCCGGCGGGCACCACCGGCAGCACCGTGAGGGCGAACAGCGTCTTCAGCGTGCTGGCGGGGGGCAGCTTGCGGTGGGCGTGCGACGCGGCGAGCACCTCGCCGGTGTCGGCGTCCGCGACCAGCCAGGACAGCGCGGAGACGTCCGGCACGTCGGGCACGCCGTCGTGCGGCCTCACCTGGACGCCCGAGCGGTACAGCACCGCCGTCCGCGACGCCTGCGCGTGTGCGGCACGGGGTCCTGCCCCGAGCGCTGCTGCGGGCGCCTGGCCGGGGGCGCCGGGTGGGCCCGGGTCCGCCGCGGCCGGGGCGACGGCCGCGACGGGACCGAGGGCCAGGGCGCCTGCCGCGCAGAACACGCACGCCGAGAGAGCGACCCGAGAGGAGAATCCGATCGTCATACGATCAACCTAGGAACGGTCGCCCTGTTCTCCGTCCCGCCCGTGCCGAAGGCGACCCGGCGAGCACCCCAATGGGGTACCTCCCCTCAGCCGGTCGGCAGGGTCGGCTGGATCAGCCGCAGGAAGGCGGCGTTGTCGGGAGTCTGCCGCAGTCGTTCCAGCAGCGTCTCCAGGTTCGCCTGGCCGTGCGCGGTCTGCAGCGCCCGGCGCAGACCCCGTGCCGCGGTTGACTCGGCAGGGGAGAGCAGCAGTTCCTCGCGGCGGGTGCCGGAGCCGCCCACGTCGACCGCGGGGAACACCCGCCGGGAGGCCGGCTCGCGGTCCAGGCGGAGCTCCATGTTGCCGGTGCTCTTCAGCTCCTCGAAGTAGAAGTCGTCGGCGCGCGAACCCGTTTCCACCAGGGCGGTGGCGAGGATGGTGAGTGACCCGCCCTCCTCCGCCGCGCGCGCCGCGCCGAAGAACCGCTTCGGGCCGATCAGCGCGGTCGCGTCGACGCCGCCGCTGAGGGTGCGGCCCCCGGCGGCGGCCGCGTTGTTGTGGGCCCGGCACAGCCGGGTCAGCGAGTCGAGGAGGATCACGACGTCCTCGCCCGCCTCGACGAGCCGCTTGGCCCGCTCGACCACCAGGTCGGCGAGGGCGATGTGCTGCCGGGGCGCCCGGTCGAAGGTCGAGGCGTACACCTCGCCGCGCACGGAGCGCCGCATGTCGGTGACCTCCTCGGGCCGCTCGTCGAGCAGCAGGACCATCAGCCGGGCCTCGGGGTGGTTGCCGGCGACGGCGGCGGCGATCTGCTGGATCAGCACGGTCTTGCCGGTCCTCGGCGGGGCGACGATCAGCCCGCGCTGACCCTTGCCGACCGGCGCGAGGAGATCGACGACCCGCCCGGCGAGGCCGGCCGCGGGGTGCTCCAGACGCAGCCGGCGGTGCGGGTGGAGCGGCGTGAGGTCGCGGAAGCGGCGGCGGCCCTGCAGCTCGCCGGGCGGGCGGCCGCCGACGCGGGCGACCTCGGTCAGGGTGCGCTGGGCGCCGCGCACCCCTTCGACGAGGTCGCCGGCGCGCAGTCCGTGACGGCGGATCAGCGCCGCGGGGACCTCGACGTCGTCCGGGGTGGGCAGGCAGTCGAGCGGGCGCAGGCGGCCCTTCCCGCCGGCGTCGACGTCGAGGACGCCGGCGACGATCCGGACCGGGGGCTGCTGGTGGACGGGGGGCTGTTCGAGAGTGGGGGCGGTCATGGTGTGTCCTTCGACGGTGGGAGGCACGGGATGTGCGCGAGGGAAGAGAAGAGGGAGCAGCCGCGGGAGAAGGGCGCGAGACGCGCCTCGGGCGGCGGGAACGACACCTCGTCAGGGCGCGATGCCGCGTCGACGAGGTGGTGCGGAAAGGCCGCTGCACCGGCCGGGAACGGCGGGTGACTGGGCGGAGAGAGAAGGAATCGACACCGGCGTCCCAGAGGGGACGTACACAAGTGCCATTGATACTTTAGCACGCCGATGGGCGCGCCCGGGATTCTTCCGTGGTTTGCCGCAGATGTCCGCAGAGGGTAACGATCCGTGACAGCAACGGACTTGACTGCTATGTGTGCATTATCTTCACGTCATGTCCACGCCGTCTCAGCCTCCGCAGCAACCGGAGCCGCCGTCCGGGACGCCGGCCCAGCCGAGCGCGTATCCCTATCCGCATCCGCAGTCACCCGCCCCCGGCGGGCCGTTGGGGTTCCCCCCGGCGGCGCCCGCCTCCCCGTCCGCCCAGCAGAGCGTCTACGCCCAGCCGACCCTGGTCGGACCCCTGGCGCAGCCGCAGCCCCAGCCGCAGCCTGGCAACCCCTATGTCCAGCCCGGCCAGTACCCGGTCGTCGGGCCGCCCCCGCCGACGGGTGGAGGCCGCGCGGGGCGGGCGGTCCTGTGGGCCGTCGTCGGCGCGCTGGCGGCGTCCGCCGCGTGGGCGGCGGGCGTCTTCCTGATCCCCTCCGGCTCCGACGTCGACCTGCGCGGCTACTCGGCGCCGGTCAACCTGTGCAACTCCACCGACTACTCGTCCTTCCGCACCGAGTACGCGGCGAACGACAGCACCCCGACCCACAACAGCCTCGGGGACGACGCCCTCGACGAGGCGCTGTGCAACCTCAGCCTGAAGAAGACGGGGTCCAGCTACGCGGACGCGTACCTGTACGTCCAGCTGGACCTGCACAAGAAGACCGACCCGGGGCCGGAGTTCACCGCCACCTGGAAGAACTACTCCGAGAGCCACTCGGGTTACGACGTGGAAGCGGTGACGGGCATCGGCGACGAGGCCTATCTCGTCAGTGACGACACCACGTCCTCCTCGTCGACGAGCGGTTCGCTGTACGCCACCCTCGCCGTGCGCGACGGCTGGGTGACCTACACGATGAGCTACAGCGCCTACTACTCCTCGTACAGCAACGACAAGGACCCGCCGACGCTGAGCGAGGTCTCGGGGTGGCTGAAGACCGACTCCCGGGCCACGCTCGCCGAACTCAAGGACTGACGTCCCTCAGGAGGCGGAGGCCGACCGTGCCTCCGCCTCCTTCGCGATGTCGCCGAAGCGCGCGCCCATGGCCGCCGCCAGGGCCTGCGCGCCGGACAACGGGCGGACCATGACCGTCAGTTCGTCGATGAGGCCGTGCTCGTCGACGTGGATGAAGTCGCAGCCGGTGAGCCGGCGTTCCCCCACCCGGGCCGAGAAGACCAGGGCGTGGTCGCGCCCGTCGCCGCCCGCCAGCTCCTGTTCGTACCGGAAATCCTCGAAGACCTGCGACACCGCGCGCAGGATCGCCGCCGTGATCGCCTTGCCGGGGTAGGGCTTGAAGACGACCGGGCTGGTGAAGACGACGTCCTCGGACAGCAGCGCCTCGACGGCGTCGAGATCGCCTGCCTCGACCGCCTCGCGGAATGCGCGCATCGGATCTCCTCGCTAGAATCGATAGTAAATTCGTTGAATAGGTGCGGCTGAGAATAATCACCTGCTGTTACCGTGTCCACATGTCCCTCAAGTACGCCGTCCTGGCCGCTCTTCTGGAGGGCGAGGCCTCGGGTTACGAGCTGTCGAAGATCTTCGACGTCTCCCTCGCGAACTTCTGGCCGGCGACCCCGCAGCAGCTCTACCGCGAACTGGAGCGCCTCGCCCAGGACGGCCTGATCGAGGCACGGATGGTGCGCCAGGAGCGCCGGCCCGACAAGCGCATGTTCACCCTCACCGGTGCGGGCCGCGCGGATCTGAGCGCCTTCGCCGCCGCTCCGCCCCGCCGGCCCACCGCCCTGCGCGACGAGCTCCTCGTCAAGATCCAGGCGATGGACGGCGCGGACCCCCGGGCGACGCGCGAGCTGATCGAGGAGCGCATGAGCTGGTCGCGCGGCAAACTCGCCCGCTACGAGCGGGTCCGCGACCGCCTCCTCGACGGGCGCACCGAGGACGAGTACCTGAGCGAGGCCGAGCGGATCGGCCCCTACCTGACCCTGATCGGCGGCATCGCCTTCGAGGAGACGAACGTGCGCTGGTGCGAGCGGGCCCTCGCGCTCCTGAAGCGGCGGACGGCCGTAGGCTGACGTCGATGTTCAGCCCCGAAGGCCCCACGCTGCGCGAACTCGCCGTGCAGGCGCTGTCCTCCGTCGAGCACGGCTACGACCTCCTCGCGCCGAAGTTCGACCACACGCCCTTCCGCACCCCGGACTCCGTCCTCGACGCGGTCGCCGGGGCGCTGAAGGACACCGGCCCCTACGAGGACGGCCTCGACCTGTGCTGCGGCACGGGCGCCGGGACGCACGTCCTGGCGACGGTGTGCCGGTCCAGCGTGACCGGCGTCGACTTCAGCACCGGCATGCTCGACGAGGCGCGCCGGCGGGCCCCGGCGGCCGGCCCCAAGGTCTCCTGGGTGCGCGCGGACGCCCGCGCCCTGCCGTTCACCGCCCGCTTCGACCTCGTCGTCAGCTTCGGCGCGTTCGGCCACTTCCTGCCCCGCGAGCTGCCGGGCCTCTTCGCCCAGGTGCACACCGCGCTGCGGCCGGGCGGCCGCTTCGCCTTCCCGGTCGTCGCCCCGCCCCCGCCGTCCTCCCCGCTGTACTGGGCGCTCCTCGGCTTCGACGCCGCGATGCGGCTGCGCAACGCCCTGTGGCGGCCGCCGTTCGTCATGTACTACCGGGCCTTCCGGCTCGGCGAGGTGCGGCGCGAACTGACCCGGGCCGGATTCCAGGTGGAGCTGCGCGCCCTGCCCGCGTTCGGGGTGCGCAGGGACGGCAGTCCACAGGTCCGTCTGGTGGAGGCGCGACGCGCGGACCCCGGCGGCGACGGTCCGGACGGGGTCACCCGGCCGCCGGCAGCGTGAACGCGTAGACCAGCGCCTCGCGCCGGGTGTCCACCACCAGGTCGGTGATCTCCAGCGGGCGGGCGTACTGGTCGTGCACCCGCCGGGTCACGCGCATCGACGGCGCGTCGTCGAGAGGGGTGATGCAGTCCCGGTGGTGCAGGGTCAGGCCCGCCCGGCGCATCCAGTCGTAGGCGCGCCCGAGCTGTGCGCCGCCGCTCGCGCCGACGCGGTCGCGGCAGCGGGCGAGCTCCGCCACCTCCGCCACGGCCACCGCCGAGAAGGACGTGACCGCCGTGCGCAGACCGCCGCCGTCGGCGTCGGCGGACTCGTAGCGGTGGACCAGCGTCGGCCGGTCCGGGGCGAGTCCGAGCGCCTCGGCGTGTTCGGGCGGCGGCGGCTCCCAGCTGACCGCCGTCCGGGCCGTCGCCGGGGCGTCGCCCGCGGACGTCGCCCCGACCGGGAAGGCGAGGAACGCCGCGGCGTCCGCGGGCGCCCCCGGCGGGCCTGCCCGCAGGGCGACGCGGCTGCCCCGCCGGTCGGTCTCGACGAGACCGTCGTGGCGCAGCACCTGCAGTGCCTGCCGCACGGTCACTCTGCTGACGCCGAAGTGCCCGGCCAGCCGCCGTTCGCTCGGCAGGCGTTCGCCGGGTGCGAGCGTGGCGCGCGACTCGCCGAGCAGCTCCTCGGCGATCCGCCGGTACAGGGGCCGGTCGTCGGTGGACGGGGGGACGAGGGTGGTGCTGCGGGCCATGCCGCGCGCCTCCTGTGAGTGACGTGCCGTAGTCGGCCGGAGTCGGTGCGCCACCAGATCTAGCATTGGTCTAAACCAGCAGGGAAGGGCGGGGCGGCCGATCGGCCGAAACCCGACCGCCCACCCCGGCCCCGCCGTTCACAGGGCGCCGTAGAGGGCGTCCACCAGTGCCGTCTTGCGCGGGTCGTCGGCGATGTGCGGGCCCATGCGGTTCATGACGTACCCGAGGGACACGCCGGCCTCGGGGTCCGCGAGCCCGCAGGAGCCGCCGAAGCCGTCGTGTCCGAAAGCGCGCGGGTTGGGTCCGTAGGAGCCGTTCGGGCCGCTGAGCCAGAGTCCGAGCCCGATCTCCGTCTCGTGCGCGAAACCGGCCCCCAGTACCAGGTCACGGCAGCTGCCCTGCCCCTCGCGCACCCGCTCGGCGGCCTCGGGGGACAGGATGCGCCGGCCGCCGTACGCGCCCCGGCCGGCGAGGATCCCGTAGAGCGCGGCGACCGCCCGGGCGGTGCCGTGACCGTTGGCGGCCGGGATCTCCGCGGCCCGCCACGGAGCCGAGTTGGCCTCGGCCGCACCCGCCAGGGGGTTGGCCAGCGCGGCGATGGCCGCGGGCGCCAACTGGCTGAAGACAGCCGCCTGTTCACTGGACGAGCCGGTCTGCGGGTGCACCAGTTCGGCGGCCCGGGCGGACTCCTTCTCGGGCAGTCCGATCGTGAAGTCGACGCCCAGCGGGCCGGTCACCTCCCGCTCCAGAAAGGCCCCCGGCAGCAGCCCCGACACCCGCCGTACGACCTCTCCGACCAGGAATCCGAAGGTGAGCGCGTGATATCCGGACCGGGTGCCCGGCTCCCACCAGGGCTCCATGGCCGCGAGACGCGCGGTGGTCAGCTCCCAGTCGTAGAGCTGGTCGAGGGAGTGCGGTTCGCGCAGCCCCGCGAGGCCCGCGCGGTGCGACAGCAGATGCCGCACCAGGACCCGCTCCTTGCCCGCCGCGGAGAACTCCGGCCAGTAGGCGGCCACCGGCGCGTCGAGGTCGAGCAGACCCCGGTCGGCGAGGATGTGCGCGCACAGCGCCGTCGGCCCCTTCGAGGTGGACCAGACGTTGACCAGGGTGTCCCGCTCCCAGGCGCGGGTGCGGGCGGCGTCGGCCCAGCCGCCCCACAGGTCGGCCACCGTCACCCCGTCCAGCGTGACGCTCACCGCGGCGCCCAGTTCGCCGCGCTCCCGGAAGTTCTCCTCGAAGGCCGTGCGCAGCGCGGCGAACCGCGGATCGCAGTGGCCGTGAACCTGGGGCGCGTGCTCGGACATGGGTCCTCCGTGGTCCGCCGGAACCCCGGACCGCGACGGTGCGGTCCGGATCCACCGAACATACCGACTGGTCGGACTGGAGGGAAGCGGGTCGGAGCGACTCCCTCCCCGTCTTTCCCCGGAGGAAGCCGCTCCCCGCCGTCGCCCGGGCCGCTCAGGCGTACGCGCGCAGCCAGCGCAGCTTGGCCGCCTGCTGGAACGGACCGCCGCCCTCGTGGTCGTTGAAGTCGTACACCTCGATCGCCTTGTCGTCGTGGGCCCACGCGTTGAAGGCGGCGAACACGGTCGACGGAGGGCAGGTCTGGTCCTCGAGGGCCGCCGAGAACAGCGCGGGCGCCGTGCCGCGGGCGGCGAAGTGCACGCCGTCGAAGTACGACAGGGTGCGCAGCGCGTCCTGCGTGCGGCCGCGGTGCGTCTTGAGGAACAGGCCGATCTCACGGTAGGGGTGACGGTCCGTCAGCGTGGCGGCGCGCGGGAAGTCGCACAGGAACGGCACGTCCGGCGCCACGCCCGCGAGGTCCGGCACCAGACCGCCCACGGCTATCGTGATGCCGCCGCCCTGGCTCCCGCCGACCGCCACGGTCCGCGAGGCGTCGGTCAGCGGGTGCGAGCGGGCGGCCTCGATCGCCCGCACCGCGTCCGTGAACACCCGGCGGTAGTAGTAGTTCTCCGGCTCGTCGATGCCCCGGGTCATGAAACCGGGGTACGACGGCCCGCCGCCCACCGGGTCCGCGGTGCCGCCCCCGCCGCCCCAGACGCTGCCCTGGCCGCGGGTGTCCATGACGAAGTGCGCGCGGCCGCTCGACGCCCACAGCAGGTGCTCGTGCGGCAGCCCGCGCCCGCCGCCGTAGCCCACGAACTCCACGACCAGCGGCAGCGGTTGCGCCGCGCCGGCGGGCAGCGTCAGCCAGCCCTTGACCGGATGGCCGCCGAACCCGGCGAACGTGACGTCGTACACCTGCACCGTGGTCAGGCCGGTGTCGACCGGCTCGAAGCGGGCGTCCAGGTCGTGCTCGCGGGCTTCCTGCAGGGTCTTGGACCAGAACGCGTCGAAACCCTCCGGCTCGGTGGAGGCGCTGCGATACGTGCGGAGCTCCTCGAGCGACAGGTCGAACAGGGGCATCAAGGACCGCCTTTTGTTAAGTGGCCGTACGAATGATCACACCGTACGGCGACGGCGGGAAGGCCCGCCAGCCCCCGGCCCGGGAGCCTCAGGCGGGCCTGCGCCGGCTCCACTGCGGCTCCGTGCGCGTCCACTCCCGCTCCCATTCGCCGAGCCGGCGCCGCATCGCCGTCCGCCGGACCACGGCGTGCCCGAGCAGGACCGCGGCGGCCGCGCCCCCGGCCACGCAGACGCCCATGGTGAGGGTCTGCTGCCACACCATCGTGTCGTTCGGCGGCGGGGCGACGTCGCGGCCGTGCGCGTCGAACCACACGTCGACCGTCTGCCCCTGGCGCGTGCCGGCCGGCACCCGCGCGGGCGCCGTGCGGGCCGGCTCGCCCGGCGGCGTCCAGCGCACGGTCGCCCGGACCGTCTGATGCCGCCCGCCCTCCACCGAGGGCATCGTCTGCGGCACCCGGCCGACGACCTCGGCCCGCACCAGGTGGCGGTCGGCCCGCTGCCGGGCCGCGACCGCCCGGGCGTCGTCGTGGGCCCACTGGCCGGCCAGCGCTCCGGCCAGGGGGGCGGCGACGAGCAGCAGCACGGCGACGACGAGCGTCGCCCACGCCTCCACGACGTCCGAACGCCGCCGCAGCGGATTGTGCCGCCAGCGCCAGCCACGCACCCGGGTTCGCATGTCGACCTCCTCGCCGTCACGCGGACGAGTGCCCCCATGGGCGTACTACCCCGTCTGGAGTACATGGTTTCACGCATCGTTCACGACGGCTCGCCGACGGAGCGCCCGCCGCAGGGCCCACGCGGGGGGTGCCCGGTCTCCCGCGGAGGCCCCCTGCCCGCGGTGACTCAGGGGGCCGTCCAGTTGTTGTAGCGCTCCAGGTAGCGCGCAAAGCGTTCCAGGTCCTCCCGCGGCCACTCCGCGAGGCGCCGGCAAAAGGCCGCGCGGCGGCTCTCGGTGACCTGGGCGAGAATGCGGCGGCCGGCGTCCGTGAGGTGGAGGACCTGGACGCGGTGGTCCTCGGGGTCCTGGCGCCGTTCGATCAGGTCGGCCCGCTCCAGGGCGGTGACCTGGCGGCTGACCGTGGACTTGTCCAGCGCGTAGTGCGCCGCGAGGTCGGTCGCCCGGCAGCCGCCGCCCTCCTCGAGATGGCCGAGCAGGGTGTACGACACCAGCGACAGCTCGGGGTGCAGCCGGCCCGCCGAGGCCCGCGCACGTCGCGCGAAGGCCGTCATCTCGCGCTGGATGGTCTCCACGGCCTCGGCTTCCTGCATGGCTGCTCCCCACGCTCCCTCACCCGTCTGTTGCACAGTACAACTCCGGTGGGGACGAGCGCCCCGGGGAGCCGCCCGGGCTTGCGGTAGGGTGGCCGTCCGGCTGCGGAGGTCCCCAGTCGCGCGAGGCCGAGGGGGTGAGACCCATTACCGCAGTGTCAGGTCGGGTGCTCCCCTCTCGTGACGGCGTCAGCCGCCGTTCCTAGGGCCGAGGGAGCGCCCTTCGGATCCCGAAAGGCTCCCCGGCTCCATGCCTTCCATGTCCTCGCCCTTCCCTCCCGACGCGGCCGCCTCACCGCGCCCCTCCTCTCCCGGCCTCTCGCGCGACGCCCTCGTCGCCGTGCTGCGGGCAGGGGGATGCGTCTTCGCCGAGGAGGAGGCGGAGTTGATCCTGGCCGCCGCCCGCACCCCCGACGAGGCCGCCGCCATGGCGCGACGGCGCGCGGACGGCCTGCCCCTGGAACACGTCGTCGGATGGGCCGAGTTCCACGGTCTGCGCGTCCGCGTCGAGCCGGGCGTCTTCGTGCCCCGCCGTCGCACCGAGTTCCTCGTCGACCAGGCGCTCGCCGCGGCGCCGCACGCGTCCGTCGTCGTCGACCTGTGCTGCGGCTCCGGCGCGGTCGGCGCCGCGCTCGCCGCCTCGCTCGGGCAGGTCGAGCTGCACGCCGCTGACGTCGATCCGGCGGCCGTGCGCTGCGCCCGCGGCAACCTCGCCGGTCACGGCGGACACGTGCACACCGGGGACCTGTTCACGGCGCTGCCGGACCGGCTGCGCGGCCGGGTCGACATCCTGGCCGCCAACGTGCCGTACGTGCCCACCGGCGAGGTCCCGCTGCTGCCGCCCGAGGCCCGCGAGCACGAACCGCTCGTCGCCCTCGACGGCGGCGGCGACGGACTGGACGTGCTGCGCCGGGTCGCCGCCGAGGCGCGCTGCTGGCTGGCCCCCGGCGGCTGCCTGCTCGTGGAGACCAGTGAGCGTCAGGCGACGGCCGCGGTCGAGGCGTTCGCCCTCGGCGGTCTGACGGTGCGGGTGGCGCGGGACGAGGACCTGTACGCCCACGTCGTGGTCGGCGCCCGGGTCAGGTAGCCGCTCCGCCGTGCGAGGGCCCCGGGGAGCGGTCGCCGCCCCCGCGGCCCCACGGGCCGTGCCCGGGGAAGCCGCCGTGCCGGTCGTCCCGGCGGTGCTCGCCGGGGGAGCCGGACAGCACGCGGTCGGCCGTGTACGCGTCGCCGGAGCGGGTCCCGACGACGGACACCGCGTCGCCCTTCTTCGGCGCGTGGGCGCCGGAGGGACCGCGGTCGGACGCGGTGGCGTCGGGACCGAGCTTCCAGGTCCACGAGGCGCCGTCCTCGCTGCGGACGGTGATCCGGTCGCCGTCCGTCTTCTGCACCGTGCCCCGCTGCCAGACGCGGACCACCCAGTCGCCGGTGGCAGGGTCCTTCACGGTCGCCTCGCCGTGGGCCGCGTCGCGGAAGCCGAACCACGGGCCTGCGCCGTGGCCGTGCCGCTCTCCGGGCCCGTGCGAGGCGGAGGCGGACGGCGACGCGGAGGGCGCGCCGCCGGAGCCGTCGGAGGCGGCCGCGTACGCGACGGCGCCGCCGAGGGCCAGGACCGCGACGGTCGTCGCCGCGATCACCGCCCGTCCGCGGGGCGACCGGCGCCGCCACGGCGCGCGCAGGCCGGAGCGGTGGTGTTCCTCGGCGTCGGCCGGCCCCCCGAGCACCTCGGTGCGGTCCGGCTCGTCGGGCTGCTGCATCACGGCTCACACTCCTCGGCCACGACGGCATCGTCACTGACACGCCTGCCTGTGATTGTCCGTGGGGACGGGTAAGGAGCCCGTAACGAGGAGCTGTGAACCGGGCACGGCCGCGGCCGGGGAGGACCCCGGATCGCGCCGCCCGCAGCCGCACTCGTAGCCGCTCCCGCAGTGGTGGCCGCTGCCGCCGCGCCGCCCGGAGCCCTGTTGCCGAGGCCGCCCGGAGCGCCTACTGCCGAGGCAGTGCCCGCGCCACCAGCAGGGCCACGTCGTCGTGGTTGTCGGGGTGGTGCAGCGCGCTGAGCAGCAGGTCGCAGACCTCCTCCAGCGGGCGCGCCGGATCGTCGAGCAGCGCGAGGAGCGCCTCCAGACGCTCGTCCAGGGAGTGCGTGCGGGTCTCCACGAGGCCGTCGGTGTACAGCACGAGCTGGTCGCCGGGGGCGAAGTCGACGTCGGTCGTGGAGAACGCCACGCCGCCCACGCCCAGCGGCGCGCCGGTCGGCAGGTCGAGCAGCTCCGGCGGACGCCCCGGGCGCACCCACGCGGGCGGCAGATGCCCGGCGTTGGCGATCCGGCACCTCCCGAGCCGGGGGTCGTGCACGGCGTACACGCAGGTGGCGATCGAGTGGTCGAGGCCCTGGGTGATCCGGTCCAGATGCTCCAGGAGCACCGCCGGGTCGAGAGCGAGCGAGGCCAGCGTCGTCGTCGCGGTGCGCAGCCGGCCCATCGCGGCGGCGGCGTCGATGCCGCTGCCCATCACGTCGCCGACGACGAGCGCCGTCCTGCCGTCCGACAGCGGGATGACGTCGAACCAGTCGCCGCCGACCTCGGTGGTGGCGTCCGCGGGCTGGTAGCGGGAGGCGACCTCGAGGCCGCCGGTGACGGGCGCGTGGCTCGGCAGCAGGCTGCGCTGCAGGGTGAGCGCGGTGGTGCGGGCGTTCTGGTACCAGCGGGCGTTGTCGATCTGGACGGCCGCGCGGGCCGCCAGCTCGCGGGCGAGCAACAGGTCGTCGCGGCTGAACGGCAGCGGGTTGCGGGTGCGTTTGAGGTCGAGGGCCCCCAGCACCTCGCCCCGCGCGATGAGCGGAACGGCGAGGTAGGAGTGCACGCCGGCCCGGGCCAGCAGGCCGACCGCGTCCGGGGAGCGGGCGATGTGCCCGAGGTCGTCGTCCTTGACGTGCGCGACCATGACCGGCTTGCCGGAGCGCACGCATTCGGTGACCAGGCGGTCCGGCGCGTAACGGGCCACCTGCCCGGGCTGGTCGGCCGCCCGCAGCGCGTCAGGCTCGTCGACGGCCCGTACCGCGAGGGCGCGGATCACCGCCGACTCGGCGGGCCCGAGGCTGGTGCGCCGGCCCGCCACCACGGCGTCGAGCAGATCGACGGCGGCCACGTCCGCCAGCTCCGGGACGGCCACGTCGGCCAGCTCGCGCGCCGTGCGCTCGAGGTCCAGGGTGGTGCCGATGCGGGTGGAGGCGTCGGCGATCAGCGCCAGTCGGCGGCGGGCCGCCTCGGCCTCCACGGCGGCCCGGTGCCGGTCGGTGACGTCCCGGACCGAGACGGCGACGCCCAGCACCGTGCCGCGGGCGTCCTCCAGCCGGTACAGGGAGAGCGACCAGGCGTGCTCCTGGTCCGGGTCCGCGGGGGTGCGGCCGGTGGTGGACCGGTCGACGAGCGGTTCCCCGGTCTGCAGGACCTGACGCGCCGCGGCCTCCAGGGCGTCCGCGTCGAGCCGGGGCAGCACCTCGCGGACGGTCCGGCCGATGTGTTCCTCGGCCGCCAGCCCGTTGATGCGCTCCAGGGCCGGGTTGACGGAGACGTATCGCAGGTCGGTGTCCAGGACGGCGAGACCGTTGGGGGACTGCGCGACCATGCGGGTGGCCAGGGCGACGTCCCGCTCCAGCCGCCGCACCGTCGTCTGGTCGGCGGCGAGGCCCAGCGCGTAGACCTGGCCCCGGTCGTCCATCAGCCGCATGTTGCGGAACTCGACGAGCCGGGTGGTGCCGTCCTTGCGCCGGATGGGGAACGCGCCCGCCCAGCTCTGGCCGGTGGCCATCACGTCGGCGAACAGTTTCACGACGAGGTCGACGTGCCGTTCGTGGACCATCACCCGGGCCGCGAAGCGCCCGAGCGCCTCCTGCGCCGAGTAGCCGAACAGCTCCTCCGCCTGAGGGCTCCAGAGCGCGATGCGGCCCTCGGTGTCGAGGACCACCGAGGCCACGCTCAGGATGTCCAGCAGCCCGCTCGGCCCGCTCGGGCCGCCGTCGGCTGCGGACGATCCGGCTCCGCTCATGCCACGCACCGCCTCCGCACGTCGACGCGGCACGTCGTCCCCCGTGCCGACTCCCCCTGTTCTACCGCGCTCAACCCATTTCTCCCACGCCTTCGGCGGCCCTTCTCCATGCTCCTCCAGTACGGCTTCGCGCGCTGTTCTCCTCACAGCCCGAACCCGGCCATGGATTTGGTCTGTACATGCCCATCACGGCCGGGCCAGACTGTCCGCCGAGCGCGCCCACCCCCCTTGCCGAGGAGACCCATGCCCCTGCGCCCTGCCCGCCGCCGCAACGCCCTGGCCGGCGCCGCCCGCACCGCCCGCGCCGCCGCTCTCGCGCTGGCCGTCGCGGCGGTCGCCGCCCTCTCGGCGGCGCCGCCCGCCGCGGCCGCCGACACCTGGACCGAGGTCGGCTCCGACCGCGCCGACCCGCTGACCGAGAGCCAGGGGCTGGCCTCGGTCGAGTCGCCGGCGAACAGCGCCAACCGCTACACCGGCATCGGCACCATCCCCTTCGCCCTGTCCGTACGGGGCTGGAACCACGTCGGCGACCCCGACGCCTCCTACGGCGGCTACTACGTCGAGCCGTACCAGAGCGATGCGTCCGGCTCGAAGATGTACCGCGTGCAGGCGCCGGGCGGGGCGTGGTCGGAGTACGTCCACGCGCTCGGCCCGGGCGAGGCGCTGAACAACTCCTGGGTCGCGATCACCCCGGACAGCCAGTGGATGCTGTCGGGCGAGTGGGGCACCATGACCCGCCTCCTCGTGTTCCCGACCCCCGGCGCCAACGCCGCCACGTCGCCCTCCGTCAATCTGCCGCTCGCGTCGACGGTCCGACTCGACCACGCCGTGCGAGACGTCCAGGGGTGCGACTTCACCGGCCCCACCACCCTGCTGTGCTCCTCCGACGACCCCGCGGGGACCCTCTTCGGCATCACCAAGCCCCTCCTGCAGATCGATCTGTCCGCCGCGCCGAACGGCGCCTCGGACGTCACCGGTCACGTCACGGCCCTGCGCCAGCTGCCGCTGCGCAGCTCGTGCTCCGGTTCCTTCGAGGCTGAGGGGGTCGACTACGACCGCAGGACCGGCACCCTGCGGGTGATCGTCGTCTCGCCGGGCTTCTGCGTGCTCACCGACAGCAAGACCTACCGCTTCACCCGCGGCTGACCATGGGGGCCGGCGACCGATCCCGTCGCTGGTCCCGCTCGGAAAGTGGTGCTTTTCTGGGGATGTGGCACGGTTCGCGGGGAACCCGCACAGCCGCGCCACCGCCACGAGAGGAGCGATCACGATGGATCGCCAGCGATCGCACGAGGAGTCCGTCTCCGTCGAGATCAGCGGATGCAGCAAGGAGGACGCCCGGATCGTGTTCGACGCGTTGAACGCCTGCTTCGAGTCGGACCGCGGCAGCGGCGAGGATCCGCAGCAGCTCCACGAGAGCCGGCCGATGGTCTGGCTGGGCACCTTCGAGGTGACCGAGGCGCGCGACTGCGCCGAGCCGGCCCGGCTCTCGTCCTCGGTCGAGGCCGACGCGCAGGGCAGCTACTGGGCGATCGAACGGCTGCGCTCCACGCTGGACTCGGTGTTCTCGGTGCGCGACCTCTCCTCGGCCTCCGGGGACCAGGAGCGCGAACTGCACGTCCTGCTCGAGAGCCGCTGAGACGGAAGTCGGCCGCAGGCCCGCCGCGACCGCGTCGCCGGTGACCTGCGGCACATCGGCCAGGCCTGATTGTGCAACTAGTTGCACAACCCGTGCGCGGTCCTCTAGAACTGAGGGACTACCGCCGCGCACGGAGGCCTGCCATGAGCCGATACCCCCACCTGCTGAGCCCTCTCGACCTGGGATTCACCACACTGCCCAACCGCGTCCTGATGGGCTCCATGCACATCGGCCTGGAAGAGGCCGAGAACGGCTTCGCGCGCATGGCCGAGTTCTACGCCGCCCGGGCTCGCGGGGGAGTGGGCCTCATCGTCACCGGCGGCATCGCCCCCAACGACGAAGGGCGGCCGGGCGAGGGCGGCGCCAAGCTCACCACCGACGCGGAGGCCGAACAGCACCGGCTCATCACCGACGCCGTGCACCGCGAGGGCGGCCGGATCGCGATGCAGATCCTGCACTTCGGCCGGTACGCCTACCACCGGGACCTGGTCGCGCCGAGCCCGCTCCAGGCCCCCATCAGCCCGTTCCCGCCCCGGGAGCTGACCGACGCCGACGTCGAGCGGACCATCGACGACTACGCCCGCGCCGCCCGTCTGGCCCGTCAGGCCGGCTACGACGGCGTCGAGATCATGGGCTCCGAGGGCTACCTCGTCAACGAGTTCATCGCGGCGCAGACCAACCACCGCACCGACCGCTGGGGCGGCAGCTACGAGAACCGGATGCGGTTCCCGGTCGAGATCGTCCGGCGGGTGCGCGAGGCGGTCGGCGAGGACTTCATCGTCGTCTACCGGCTGTCCATGCTGGACCTGGTGCCCGGCGGTTCGACCCTGGACGAGGTCGTCACCCTCGCCAAGGCCGTCGAGGCCGCCGGAGCGACCATCATCAACACCGGCATCGGCTGGCACGAGGCGCGCATCCCCACGATCGCCACCTCCGTGCCGCGCGGCGCCTACACCTGGGTGACGAAGAAGCTGATGGGCGCGGTCTCCGTGCCCCTCGTCACCACCAACCGCATCAACACCCCCGAGGTGGCCGAGCAGTTGCTCGCCGACGGCTGTGCGGACATGGTCTCGATGGCCCGCCCGATGCTCGCCGACCCCGACTTCGTCAACAAGGCCGCGGCGGGCACGCCGGAGGCGATCAACACCTGCATCGGCTGCAACCAGGCCTGCCTGGACCACACCTTCAGCGGGAAGATCACCTCCTGTCTGGTCAACCCGCGCGCCTGCCACGAGACCGAGCTGGTCCTCGCCCCGACCCGGCTGCGCAAGCGGGTCGCGGTGGTGGGCGCGGGCCCGGCCGGTCTGGCCTGCGCGGTGAGCGCGGCCGAACGCGGCCACGCCGTCACCCTCTTCGACGCCGCGAGCGAGATCGGCGGGCAGCTGAACGTGGCCCGCAGGGTCCCCGGCAAGCAGGAGTTCGACGAGACGCTGCGCTACTTCCGCCACCAGCTCGACGCCCACGGCGTCGACGTACGACTGGACACGTTCGTCGCCGCCGAGGACGTGACCGGCTACGACGAGGTCGTCGTGGCCACCGGCGTCAGCCCCCGCACCCCCGACATCCCCGGCGTCGACCACCCGAGCGTCGTCGGCTACCTCGACGTGCTGCGCGACGGCGCGCCCGTCGGCGACCGCGTCGCGATCCTCGGGGCGGGCGGCATCGGCTTCGACGTCGCCGAGTTCCTCACCGACGGCGGCGACAAGACGAGCGAGGACCCCGCGGCCTACTTCCGCCAGTGGGGCGTGGACATGGACTACCAGGGGCCCGGCGGTCTCGCCGCCCCCGAGCGTCCCGTCCCGCCGCGCACCGTCCACCTGCTCCAGCGCAAGACCAGCAAGGTCGGCGCGGGCCTCGGCAAGACCACCGGCTGGATCCACCGCACCGAGCTCAAGCACCGGGGCGTCACCATGGTCCCGGGCGTGCGCTACGACCGGATCGACGACGCCGGACTGCACGTCACCGTCGGCGAGCAGAGCACGGTCCTGGAGGTCGACACCGTCGTGCTGTGCACCGGCCAGGACCCGCGCCGCGACCTCTACGACGCGCTGGTCGCCGCGGGCCGCAGCGTGCACCTCATCGGCGGCGCGGACGTGGCCGCCGAACTGGACGCCAAGCGCGCCGTCCAGCAGGGCACCGAGCTGGCGGCGGCGCTGTAGGCCGACCGCACGGAGCCGCCCCGGGCCGTCCCTAGGATGACCGCATGTCACTCCCGCACGCGATCCTCACCGCGCTCCTCGAGCGGCCCGCCTCGTCGGGGCTGGATCTGACCCGCCGGTTCGACAGGTCGATCGGCTACTTCTGGTCGGCGACGCACCAGCAGATCTATCGCGAGCTGGGACGGCTGGAGGCCGAGGGGCACATCCGGGCCCTGCCCGCGGAGCAGCCGGTCCGCGGGCAGAAGAAGGCCTACGAGGTCCTGCCCGCCGGCCGTGCCGAACTCGCCCGGTGGACGGCCGCCGCGCAGGACCCGAAGCCGCACCGCGACGCCCTGCTGCTGCGGCTGCGGGCCGCGGCCGTCGTCGGGACCGCCGGTCTCGATGCCGACCTGCGCCGTCATCTCGAGCTGCACCGGCGGCAGTTGGCCGAGTACCGGGAGATCGAGCAGCGCGACTTCCCGGCCGGCGACGACGACAGCGCGCAGGCCAGGCTGCAGCACCTGGTCCTGCGCGCGGGCATCGAGCTGGAGACCTTCTGGACGCAGTGGCTCACCGAGGCGCTGGCGAACCTGCCCGTCGTGGAGGGCGAGCCCGGCTGAGCGCCCTCCGGCGTCGACGGCCGGGGCCTGCGGCGGCGGGGCCCCGGCAGCCGGGGCTCACAGCAGCCGGGGCCGGAGCCCTCGGTCGGCGGGGCTCACAGTCGGTAGGGCTTCGAGCGCCGGCGCAGGAACCAGGCCGTCGCGATGACGCCCGCCCCCACCAGAGCCCCGCCCACCGCCATGGTGACGGCGCCGTAGTCACGGGCCGCCCCGCCGAGGCCGCCCATGACCCCGCGCGAGGGCGAGGTCGTCGGGGTGGGCGCCGGGGTGGACGGCGTCGAGACGATCACGGACTGGGTGCCCGCGGTACTGCCGTTCGAGCACATGACCACGACGGTGTAGGTGCCCGGGGAGACCGCCGACCACGCGGCCGACTGGCTTGCGGCCGTCCCGGACAGGGCCACCTGGCGCCCCTGGGCGAAGCTCCCCTGGCCGCTGGCGAGCAGTGCGGCGGTGCCCCAACTGCCGTTGATCTGGGTGCAGGCGCTGGTCACCACCGACACCGTGGAGCCGGTGGTGCTGA
This sequence comes from Streptomyces sp. NPDC001027, assembly GCF_040299045.1. Lineage (NCBI taxonomy): Bacteria > Bacillati > Actinomycetota > Actinomycetes > Kitasatosporales > Streptomycetaceae > Streptomyces > Streptomyces sp. NPDC001027. The sequence goes on along the minus strand of NZ_JBEPBI010000115.1, from coordinate 2,607 downwards.
CCGAGATCCCCGACGCCCGGGCGGCGGCGGGCCCGGCGGCCAGGGCGAGCGGCAGCGCGGCGGCGACCGCCACGCCCAGTCCTGAGCTGACGAACGGACGGGAAATGCGCATGGGATGTCCTCCGGCGGCGGCACGGTTGGCGGTACATCCCTTGCGCCGCCGAGGATCGGGTTCGTCCGTGCTGCCTCAGACGCAGCCAACGCCCCCCTGCGCCGCCCCGCACGCGGACCGCCGCCGAGCAGGTGAGGGACTCCTCCGGACGGACCAAGCACGATGCGTCCCGGTGCGTCTCACGGCCCGGGGCCCGTCGTCACCGTCCGCTCCGCCGAGAACGCGCCCCAGCCCCCGTCCGGCAGCCGGGCCCGCACCCGCAGCCGGTGCGCGACCCCGGCCGTCCCGCCCGCGTAGAAGCTGTACGACGCCGTCCCGCGCGGCGGGGTCCCGCCCCACACCAGGGAGGTGGCGGGCTGCCCGTCGAGCTGGATCCGGTACTCCGTGACGACGCCGTCCACGCGGGGCGGCGTCCACGACAGGTCGATGTAGTAGCCGCCGTCGGCGCCCCGGTGACCGGTCGCCCGGAAATCCGCGGGCGCCGTGTCCGTCCCCTCGTCGGCCCCCTTCGCCGTGGTGATCCGCACCGCCGGGCCCGCGGGCGAGAGGTTGTCGGCCGCGTCCCGCGCCCGGACCGTGAACGCGTAGGCCGTGCCCGGCCGCAGCCCCGTGACCACCGTCGCCGTCTGCGCCGCCCCGACACTGTGGATCTTCGCGTCGCCCCGGTAGACCTCGTAGGAGACCACCTTCCGGTCGTCGGCGGAGGCCGACCAGGACAACTGGACGGCCCGGCTTCCGACGGCCCGGCCGGTCAGGCCGCCCGGCGCGGTCGGCGCCGAGCCGTCCGCCGCCTCGGCCGCCGCGGTGGTGGCCCGCACCTCCCGGCCGGGCGGCCCGAGCCGGCCCCGCGTGTCACGGGCCCGCACGGTGAAGACGTACGCGGTGGAGGGGGCGAGCCGGACGACGTCCAGCATGTGCGCGGCGCCGGACGCCTCCCCGGCCTTCTCCCCGCCCACGTACACCTCGTACGCGCTGATTCCGCGATCCGCCGGGACCGCGTTCCACATGACGTGGACGCTCGTCGCGCTGCCGGCCGCGGCGGTCACCCCGGTCGGGGCGCCGGGCGTCCGGCCGTCGTCGTCGGCCGTGCCGACGGCGCAGCCGCTCGCCAGGGCGGACACCAGCACGCACCCCGTCGCCCACAGCACAACACGTCGCACGGCGTCGCCTCCCGGCCCCGGCACGGCGGCATTGGTCCGGACCAATATGGCGCGGGGTCGCGAGCACAGCAAGAGGGCGGAGGGGGGCGGCCGTCCGGCACGGCTTCCGAACGTCCGCTCGCGGCAGGTACGTATGCTGAAGCCCGTCGCCGCCGAACTCTCCTTCCCGTGGGCCGAGTTCACGCCGACGGCGCGGACCGCTGTCGTCGCTGTCCCCGCGCCGGCGCGGCGGCCCGGGGGCCCCGACCCGCACCGCGGGGCCGTGACCCCTGGGCCGCCGTCGCGCTGTCGGTCCGTCAGCAGCGGTTCCCCGTACGGCCCTCCCGGAGTGGCCGGGCCCTGCGGCCCCCACCAGATTGTTCCGAGTGCCCGTCAAACTGCGTCCGTCGACGCCCCCACGAGAGGGGTCCCGAACCGTGCGCGTCCAGTCGCTGTCACTCGCCGTGGCAGGCATCGCCCTGCTGGCCCCGACCACTTCGCCCACCGTCGTGCGGCCGACCGCGGGCGCCCCCGGGGCCCCGGCGTCGCACCAGGAGGGCTCCGTCCGCGCCGCCGACCTGCTGTCCCGGGTCCGCGACTGCACTCCCGTCTCCCGCGGCCGCTACCGCACGGACGAGGGCGCGCCCGCCACGATCCCGGTCTGCGGCACCGAGGAGGCGGTCTTCTGGACCGCCGACATGGACATCGACTGCGACGGCCGCCCGGGCCCGCGGTGCAACAGCGGCACCGACCCGCTGTTCTCCGCCGCCACGGCCTTCCAGCAGTCCGACGGCCGCCATCTCAGCGCCGAGTCCCTGCCCTACATCGTGGTGCCGGGCCCGAGCGACGTCTGGGACCACCGTGACCACGGGGTGCGCGGCGGATCCGTCGCCGCCGTCGTCTACCGGGACCGGGTCGCGTACGCCGTGGTCGGGGACACCGGACCGCGCGGGATCATCGGCGAGGCCTCGTACGCCACCGCCGAGGCGCTCGGGATCCGCCCCGACCCGCGAGGGGGCGGCGCGCCCTCCGGCGTCACGTACATCGTGTTCAAGAACTCCAGGGCGACCCCCATCGAGAGCCACGCGTCCGCCGTCGCGGTCGGGGAGCGGCTGGCCCGGCAGTTCGCCCGGGTGGCCGACGCGGACCCGGGCGGACCGGCGCCGCCCCCGGTGCGCGACGGGGAGGACGAGGCCGACGGCACGGCAGACGTCCGGCCGCCGGCCTGGGAGGAGGACTGGGGCCCGTCGGACGCCGCCGAGGGCGGGGAGGGCGAGTGAGCGGCCGGGACGAGAAGGGTAGGGGAGGGCGAGTGGGCGGGCCGGGGCGCGCCCCCCGCCCCCCCCCCCCCACCCC